>NZ_JAKUEU010000103.1:0-15618 GCF_022663075.1 Bacillus cereus group sp. BfR-BA-01441 | reverse complement strand
ATACCATTGTTCAAATGGTAATAAGCGCTTTGCTTGTTCCGCACGTTTAAAGGATTTTTCTTTCTTTTCAATTGCTGCACGGTTCTCTTGTAAAGTGTTATATTTCTCATTCTTTTGTTGTAAATCTATAAATTTCTCATTTACAGATTTTGCTGCATGAAAACGTGTTTCTGCATCCTTTAATTGCTTCGTTTGAACATCTTGTTCTACTTGTAATTGCTCAACCTCTGCCTTATACACGGTTGTTTCTTGTTCTAACGCTTCTACTACTTGATGCGTATTTACATGTTCTTGTGCCACTAATGTCTCTAATAATGCTCCATCACGGATTGGTAATTTAAAAACATTACGGAAATAGAGCTCTCTCTCTTTTTGTTTTTCTTGCAAGACATCTTTCCATTGTTTTCTCTTTTGATCAAGTAACTCACGCATTAATTTATAACGATCCGTTTTAAAAATACGACGTAAAATCTCTTCTTTGTTTTCCGTCTCAGATGTTAATAGTTTTCGGAATTCCCCTTGGGGTAACATAACAATTTGGCTAAATTGATGTTTACTTAACCCAATTAAATCTTCCACTTTTTTGTTTACGTCTGTTACATGAAAACGATCGACGGCTGGAACGTTTTCTCCATCAATAACTTCATATAATTCTACTGCATGTCCTGTAATGGTCTTATTCCCTTGTTTTTTATGTCCAAGTTGCCGTTTTATTTCATAGCGTTTCCCTTTTAACTGAAAGGTTAATTCAACACTTGTATAAACATTATCATCAGCAAATTGACTTCGAAGCATGCTCGTATCACTACGTTCTTCTCCACTAGCCTCACCATATAACACATAACAAATCGCATCAAAAATCGTTGTTTTTCCAGCTCCCGTATTCCCAGAAATAGCGAAAATACGATGTTCTCCAAGATCTTCAAAATCGATTACTTCTTTCTGTTTATATGGCCCGAATGCTGTCATAATAAGCTGAATCGGTCTCATCCTCGTTCACCTTCCCGTTCTTGCACTGTTTGTAATACATCTATAAATAGGCGTTCTTTCTCTTCTGATAAATCTAACCCTTTCATTTCTTTATAGAAAGCCTTTAAAAGAGATAAATCATCCGTTTTATGTCTTGAAACCGTTACTTCATTTGTATCTGTGAGTTCTCGCCTTTGCATCGCTCTTTCAACGTGCATTGCATTTGGATATACAGATCGTATTTTCTCCATTGGCTGTAAGACAGGGTTTTCGTCTAATAATTTTACAAATACGTAATCTTCACTTACTGGATGCTGTAATAATTCATCTATTTTCGCTTCTACTGTTCGCATTTTACGACGTGGTGAAAGTAACCTTTTTTCAATTGCTACTTCACCAGTTTCATTCAGTTCTACAATGTAATAACCTTTTTTATGTTTCTCTTCAGAAATTGAATAGGCAAGTGGTGAACCTGAATATCTAATGGTCTCATTACGTACAAAATGCGCTTGATGTAAATGTCCAAGCGCTGTGTAATGAAACTTATCAAAATAATGACTATTTACATATTCAGCACCACCAATTGAAAGTGGTCGTTCTGCATCACTTGTATTCTCCTCCGCTTCTCCTGAAGAAGTTACAAATGCATGTCCAACAAATACATGTCTAGCTTCTTTATCCATCGTTTCAGAGAGCTCATTCATAAAAATGCGCATCGCATCATCATGAGAACGTACGTCTTCATTTTTCAACACGTGTCTAACTATGCTTGGGTCTGCATACGGTATTAGATGGAAGTGAACCTCTCCATATTCATCATTTAGTACAACAGGTTCGTACGGGAATTGAAATTGACCTGCAATATGTAATCCTTGTTTTTTCATTAAACTACTTCCAAAATGGATACGATCCGGACTATCATGATTACCAGCTACTGCAATAACTGGTGTTTGTAAATCAATAACTATTTTTTGCAGCACATCATTTAATAAGTCTACTGCTTCTGTAGGTGGAATTGCTCGGTCATATAAATCCCCTGCAATAATTACAGCATCTGGTTTTTCTTCTTCAACAGCCTGTACAAACTGATCTAATACAATCTTTTGGTCTTCAGTCATATACACGCCATGAACAAGCTTTCCTAAATGCCAATCCGCTGTATGAAATAACTTCATATTTTTCTACTCCTTTTAATTTACTGATTTTAGTGAAACGAGTTGATAGTTTATTGTAGTTTTTCCGTTCTCCCACTCTAGTTTCAATATCGTTGCACTTCCAATTCTTTCTTCATTTGATTTATATAAAGGCAATATTTCTTTAATTGTAAATAAGTGGTAACCATCCAATATTAATTGAAATATATTTTCTTCAATATGTAATCTTACTTCTTTTTCATTTGAAATAATTTTTGTGTGCATCTCAAATTTCATGATAGATACAACCCCTTTTTATAATCTCTACATTTTAATAGTATAGTGGCTATGCAAGATTGACAAGTACATACACAGCAAAGTACACACTTTTCTATTGTTATATGCTTTATGTATTTTATATAAAATACGGTATGTGAAATTTTACATTTCCCCCAAAATAAAAATGCCTATTGTGACATCTTTATTTTTGTATAAAGTCTTTCATTACATAATATAAAACGGTAATTAAGACGATTGCGACGAAAAATGAGAACACTGCGACAATGTAGCCATCTTTATTTAATAAAATACAGAATGAAATAGATATTATAAAAATCGGAAATACGAGACGTACTTTATCCTTCACTTCTTCTGTCGTATCTGTATGATGAAAATACTGCGTTATTCCTATCATTAAAAAAGACAAAATAATAACCGACAATAGTAAAGGTCCTGGCATTCCGATTTCTCCTTTCTCTATTTCTAATTCAGTGTAAAATTTTTTATTACAATTGTACGATTTATTTTTTCTTCAAACACACTTTTAGAATTGATAATGAACATTTCACACCTATATAATAGCGCTTTTATCATTATAACTTCAAATAATTACACTTACAGTAATGTTGTAATATTCCCCCTCAGTCTCTGAAATCCTGCAAAGATAACTCGTCAAAATATGCAGTGACCAAATTAATATTTACCGTCAACTTTTGACAAAATTTATAAAGGACATTTCAGTACATATCAAGAATTAAGAATAAGAAGATATGTAAGGGAGGATGCATTATGACTGAACAAGTTTTATTTTCTGTTAGTGAAAACGGCGTTGCGACAATTACTTTAAACCGTCCAAAAGCACTTAATTCTTTATCTTATGACATGTTACAACCTATCGGACAAAAACTTAAAGAGTGGGAACACGATGAGCGTATTGCACTTATCGTGTTAAAAGGAGCTGGCACAAAAGGTTTTTGTGCAGGTGGCGACATTAAAACTCTTTATGAAGCGCGTTCCAATGAAGTGGCATTGCAACATGCAGAACGTTTTTTTGAAGAAGAGTATGAAATTGATACATATATTTATCAATATACAAAACCGATTATTGCTTGTTTAGATGGAATTGTAATGGGCGGTGGTGTCGGTCTTACAAATGGTGCGAAGTATCGCATTGTAACTGAGCGTACGAAATGGGCAATGCCAGAGATGAATATCGGCTTCTTCCCAGACGTCGGAGCTGCATATTTCTTAAATAAAGCACCTGGATATACAGGACGCTTCGTTGCTTTAACAGCATCTATTTTAAAAGCTTCTGACGTATTATTTATTAATGCTGCAGATTACTTTATGACATCTGATTCATTACCAGAGTTTCTTACTGAACTTGAAAGTGTAAATTGGCATAAAGAAGATGATGTACATACTAATTTAAAAGAAGTTATTCGTACATTTGCAACTGCTCCAAACTTAGAAAGCGAGCTCGCTCCTTCATTAGAAGTAATCAATTCACATTTTGCTTTCGATACAATTGAAGAAATCATCCATTCATTGGAGAAAGATGAAAGCTCCTTTGCTCTAAAAACGAAAGAAATACTGTTATCAAAATCCCCTATTTCACTAAAAGTAACATTAAAACAGTTTATTGATGGACAAGATAAATCCGTTGAAGAATGTTTCGCTACGGACCTTATACTTGCTAAAAACTTCATGAGACATGAAGATTTCTTCGAAGGAGTACGCTCCGTTGTCGTTGATAAAGATCAAAATCCGAATTATAAATATAAACAGTTAAGTGACGTTTCAGAAGAAGATGTCAATCGTTTCTTTAACTTACTTAATGCATAAAATGAAATTGTCATGAGGGGATATTTTGTTCATCCCCCACCTAACTTCTTTGCTTCAGCTAAATCTTGTGTGGTGAAAATCTTACTACCCGCAAATAGCGGTATAAAATCGAGGCTATATAGTAGTGTAATTACAGCTACTATATAGCCTTTTTTATTTAATTATTTTTAATAAAATTTAATTTTATTAAATCCATTTTTGTGCTACACTGATTTTAATCAAATATTCTAAAAATAAAAAGGAGGGGCGGCTATGATAGAAAATTATCTTCTTTTCATCATTATGTCTATTTGCCTTATCATTTTACCTGGTCCAGATACAGCAATGGCTACGAAAAATACATTGGTTGCTGGTAAAGTCGGTGGAGTGAAAACAGTGTTTGGTACATGTATTGCACTATTAATTCATACTTTAGCTGCTGTAATTGGTCTTTCTGCACTTATTGTAAAGTCAGCTCTTTTATTTTCTATTTTCAAGTACGTTGGGGCTCTCTATTTAATATATATCGGTATTAAAGCCCTTTTAGCAGTAAGAAACAAAGAAAACTTAGATACAAATGATCTATCTTTGAATAATGAAAACGAACATACTTCTTGCTTTCGCCAAGGATTTCTTACAAATTTATTAAACCCTAAAGTAGCAGTCTTCTTTTTAACTTTTTTACCACAATTTTTAAATCCAAATCATAATACATTTATTCAACTTCTTGTAATGGGCCTTACTTACCTCGTTTTAACAGTCATTTGGTTTGCATTTTATATATTTTTAATTGATAAAATTAGTGCTTTTATGAAAAAACCGAAGACGCAACGTTATATTCAAGGGCTAACAGGAGTCGTCCTAATTGGATTTGGTATTAAACTAGCTTTTGAAAAAAATAATTAACAAGACGAAAACCACCACTATTAATAGTGGTGGTTTTCATCTAATAACTGATTTGGTTGTTTACTCTATATTAAAACCAGCGCTCAGTTACAACTTTTTTACGTGTATAGAATTGAACGCCATCTGTACCATTTGTACCTAAATCACCAAAGAATGAAGCTTTATTTCCTGCAAATGCGAAGAATGCCATTGGTGCTGGAACGTTTACGTTTACACCAATCATACCAGCATCGATATTATCACGGAATGTTTGTGCATGTTTACCATTTGACGTATAAATAACCGCACCATTTGCAAATTTAGATTGATTTGTTAGTTTAATACCTTCTTCTAAATCTTTAACACGTACAATACTTAATACTGGAGCAAAAATTTCATCTTGCCAAATTTTCATTTCTTGATTCACGCCATCAAAGATTGTCGCACCTACAAAGTAACCTTCTCCAACTTCTTCATTAATTTTACGGCCATCTACTAATAAAGTTGCCCCATCTGCTACACCGCTATTAATATAGCCTAAAACGCGCTCTTTATGAGATTCACGGATTAATGGTCCAACATAGTTATCTTCGTTAAAGCCATCGCCTACTTTTAATTTTTTCGTTTCTGCTACTAATACATCAATAAATTCATCAGCAATTTCATCCACTACTGCTACTACTGAGCATGCCATGCAGCGCTCTCCACTACTTGCAAATGCAGATCCAATTACACCTTGTACTGTTTTCTCAAGATTGCAATCTGGCATTACAATCGCATGGTTTTTCGCACCTGCTAATGCTTGTACACGTTTTCCGTGTTTCGTACCTGTTTCATATACGTAACGAGCTACCGGCTCAGAGCCAACAAACGAAACAGCCTGAATATCTTTATTTTCTAAAATGCTATTTACAACATCTTTTCCGCCTTGCACTAAATTTAATACGCCTTTTGGGAAACCTGCTTCATAGAATAATTCTACAAGTCGCTCTGCTAAAAGTGGCGTTCTTTCAGATGTTTTTAATACGAATGTATTACCGCAAGCAATTGCAAGTGGGAACATCCATAACGGAATCATCATCGGGAAGTTAAACGGTGTAATACCAGCAACAACTCCGATTGGGTAGCGCCAAATCGATCCATCAATTCCGCTAGCGATATTCGGAAGTGCTTGACCCATCATTAAATTTGGCGTAGATGTTGCAAGTTCTACCGCTTCAATACCACGCTGTACTTCACCTGTTGCATCCGTTAGCGTCTTACCATTTTCTAGCGTAATGATTTTTGCAAGCTCATCTTTGTTTTCTTGTAATAGCTGTAAATATTTATATAAATTTCTTGAACGATTTGGAACTGGTACTTTAGACCATGTTTCGAATGCTGCTTTTGCCGCTTCAACAGCTTTTTCAACATCTTCTTTTGGAGATAGTGGAACGTAAGCGATAATTTTTCCAGTCGCTGGATTTGGAACTGCTTCTACTTCCGTACCTGTCGATTCAACCCACTCACCGTTAATGTGATTTTTTACTCGTTTAATTTCAGTTGTAATCATTGTATTCTCTCCTTTGTATAATTTATTTTTGATTAGAAATTAATTGCTCGCTAACTTTCTTATATAAAGCAGCCATATCGTTTTCACCATATCCAGCTTGACTCGCTTCGTCATATACGTTTAATAACATTTCGCTTACCGGTAAATGGAGTTCGCTTTCCTTAGCTAAGTCAACTGCAAATCCTAAATCTTTCTTCAATAAGTTCACAGTAAATCCTGGCTCGTAGTTTTCAGGTGCTATAAAACTTTTATAATTACGTTCATAAATTCTACTTTGACCGTAACTTACATTTAAAATATCAAACATTTTATCTAAATCCATATTATTCTTTTTCGCTAATGTTAAAGCTTCACTCACACCAGCTGTATAAAAACCAATTAATAAGTTATTAATTAACTTAACAGTTGTACCACTATCAATCTGCTCACTAACGTGGAAAATGTTCGCGCCTAGTACGCCCATGATAGATTCCGTTTTCTCATATACGTCTTTTGATCCACCAACCATAAACGTTAATGTACGGTTTTCGGCTCCTATTACACCACCGCTCACAGGTGCTGCTAAAAAGTCTACTTTCTTTTCCTTTGCAGCTTCCTCTAACTGTTTGTTTAACTGCGGCGATACCGTACTTGTATCAATGAAAACTACATTCGAGTGACCATTTTCAAATAATCCTTCTGCTCCAAAATATACCGCTTCAACAGCGCGAGGTGAAGGTAAACTTGTAAAAACTACATCACATGTTTCTGCTAGTTTTGAGATTGATAGACCGATAATTCCGCCTTCTTTTTCAAAGGACGCTTCCGCCTCTTTATTTAAGTCCACGCCATATACTGTGTAACCTGATTTAACTAGATTTTTTGACATTGGAAGGCCCATGTTACCTAAACCGATAAAACCAATCTTTTTCATATCGCTTTCCTCCTATTTACACAATATATTTCCCGCGATTTATAATAGCTTTCGCAATTTCTCTCTTCTTCGTAAATACGTTCGTGTATAAAGGCACTAATAATTGACGGATTTCAGCTAAAATCACATGTCTATCTTGTTCTTCTGTGACAGCCGCTGAAAGTACAGAAATCGCCGCTTCTTCTACTTTACGGTATCCTTCTTCACAAATAACATCCGTTATTAATTGCTTCGTACGTTCTTTTTCCTCACCATTTTTACTTATCTCTTTTCTCGTACGTAAAAACGCTGATTCCATGACGTACACGTCCGTCAACATATTTGAAATTACACGTGAATATTCTTGTTCTTGGTCAATTTTTAGGCCTGGAGTTTTAGAGAGCGTTTTCAAAGATTGTTTCAACAATTTTTTCGCTAATAAAATGTAACGATGGTTTCTTTCTACATTTGCTACATCACTTTCTACTTCAGTATCTTCTAATTGTTCGATTTGCTTCATTAACATTTTGGCAACTGTTAATCTATTAATTTCGTTCGTTCCTTCAAAAATACGACTAATTCTAGCATCACGATATAATCGTTCTACCTCATACTCTTGCATATAACCGTAACCACCATGAATTTGTACAGCTTCATCTACGATATAAGCAAGTGTTTCAGAAGCATTTACTTTATTCAGTGCACATTCAATTGCAAATTGGGACATTTTCTTCATAAGATCTTCATCGCTCTCATGAATTGCTTCATCGATTACACCTGCCGTACGATAAGCTGCACTTTCGGCTCCATATGTAGCAATGATCATATTTGCAATTTTCTCTTGAATCATCGTAAAGTCTACTAATTCCGTTTGGAACTGTTTTCGCTCTTTTCCATATTGAACCGACAAACCAATTGCTTGTTTTGCTGTTCCAATATTTCCAAAAGCAAGTTTAAGTCTAGCAAAGTTAAGAATATTAAGGGCTACGTGATGCCCTTTCCCAACTTCCCCTAAAACATTTTCAGCAGGGATGACAACATCTTCTAAAATAAGAGTCGCTGTTGAAGAACCTTTAATCCCCATTTTCTTTTCTTCTAATCCAATAGATACACCTTCACATGTTCTTTCGACAATAAACGCTGTCATTCCTTTATTTGTCTTCGCAAAAACAACGTATACATCTGCCATATGAGCATTTGTAATCCATTGCTTCTCACCATTTAACTTCCAAGCTGTTCCCTCTTCATTCAATACGGCGCTTGTTTTTGCACTTAATGCATCCGAACCAGCATTTGGCTCTGTTAAAGCATAAGCCCCAATCCATTCTCCCGATGCGATTTTCGGTAAATATTTTTCTTTTTGCTCTTTCGTTCCATAATATATGTAAGGCAATGTACCGACACCAGCGTGTATATTAAAAGAAACGCTAAACGCACCAGCGTAACCCATTTTCTCTGCTACAAGACCTGAGACAGCCTTTCCTAACTCGAACCCGCCATAATCTTCTGGTACCTCAATGCCTAATAATCCAAGTTCCCCAGCTTTCTCAAATAATTGACGAGAAACTTTATAGTTATGTTGTTCAATATTCTCCATTTGTGGAACAATTTCTTGTTTAACGAATTGTTCTGTCGTTTTTGCGATTAAATCTTCATCACCTGAAAAATCTTCTGGTGTAAAGTAAGTATGATTTATATCTTTATTAAGTGAAAAGAATTCATCCCATGGTAACTTCGTTTTCTCCATATGTATCCCCCTATCATTCGGCTTTCATAGCTTTTTGCTTATGCTCGTCTACGATGAGTGGAATATCTTTTTTGAAAATAGAAGGCGATGATTTTTCACATCAAGCATTTTATTTTGCCAAAGATGTATTTTCATCGCCTTCGCTGCTTTATCTATTGATCTTCTGATAATACTGTTTTTGCAATACCAGTATCTAACTCTTCAAAGTCATGATATGAAATTGTTTCGTATAATTCACTTCTCGTTTGCATATTAGAAAGTGCATCTTTTTGAGAACCTGTTTCTTTAATTAAAGCAAACACATTTTCATACGCTTTCGCTGCAACGCGAAGTGAAGTTACAGGATAAATAACCATTTGGAAACCCATATTCGCAAATTCCTCTGCACTATAATATGGAGTTTTTCCGAATTCAGTCATATTCGCAAGCAAAGGTGCATTTACCTTACTATTAAATAGACGGAATTCTTCCTCTGATTGAAGCGCTTCAGGGAAAATTGCGTCTGCACCTGCTTTTACATATGCATTTGCTCTTTCAATTGCTTCATCTAATCCTTCAACGCCACGAGCATCAGTACGTGCTACAATGTATAAGCTCGGTGCAACTTCTTTAATCGCTTTAATTTTTTGAACCAATTCTTCTGTAGTAACAAGTTTCTTACCATTTAAATGTCCACATTTTTTTGGTAATTGCTGATCTTCAATTTGGACAGCTGCTACTTTCGCTTCCACCATTTCTACAGCTGTTCTCGCCACATTTAGTACACCACCAAATCCTGTATCAATGTCAACAAGAACAGGTAAGTCTGTAGCTCTTACTAAATCTCTTGCTCTCTCAGCCACTTCAGTAGACGTCACGATACCTAAATCTGGTAAACCTTTACTTGCAGTATAAGCAGCTCCTGATAAATAAAGAGCTGAAAAACCTGTATTTTTCGCAACAAGAGCTGCCATTGCATCATGAGCACCTGGAATTTGCAAAATTTCATTTGCTTCTACTAAAGCTCGGAATCGATTCGCAAGCTCCTCTTGTGTTGACTGTTTTTTCACAACCCAAGCCATTCTAAATTCCCCCCTATTATTAAATTAAGAATAGATCTACAAATTCGTTTACATTCATATTTTCTAGTTTTTCTTCATTTAAACAAACTTCATGAATTTGTTCTTGTTGCTTACTAGAATAATGACCTGCCATATTTGCAGTGAATTTTTGAACAACTTTTGGTATTGCTTCGTCTCTACGGAAGCGGTGACCAAGCGGATATTCACATTCCACATTTTCTGTTACTGTGCCATCTTTAAAGTGAACTTGAACAGCGTTGGCGATTGAGCGCTTGTTCGGGTCAAGGTAATCTAAACTGTACTGTTTGTTTTCAACAACAACCATCTTATTACGTAATTCATCTACACGTGGATCGTTTGCTACTGCATCTTCATAATCGTCTGCAACGATATCTCCTTTTAATAAACCAATTGCCGTAATGTATTGTAAGCAATGATCACGATCAGCTGGGTTATTTAATGGACCTTCTTTATCAATAATACGAATTGCTGATTCATGAGTTGTAATTGTAATACGGTCAATTTCATCTAATCTCTCTTTAATTTCCGGATGCAACTTCACTGCACATTCTGCAGCCGTTTGTGCATGGAATTCTGCTGGATATGACACTTTAAATAATACATTTTCCATTACATATGACTCTAGTGGTCTTGCTAATTTTAATTCTTGTTTATTGAATAATACATCTTGGAATCCCCATCCTGGCGCAGATAATGCTGTTGGATAACCCATTTCACCTTTTAGAGCAGTCATTGCAAGATGAACACCGCGGCTCGTTGCGTCACCTGCAGCCCATGATTTACGTGAGCCCGTATTTGGAGCATGACGATATGTACGAAGACTAGAATTATCAATCCACGCATGTGATAATGAATTAAAGATTTCTTCACGTGTTCCGCCAAGCATTTTCGCAACTACTGCAGTTGTTGCTACTTTTACATATAATACATGGTCAAGACCAACTCTGTTTAAGCTGTTTTCTAAAGCAAGCACGCCTTGAATTTCATGTGCTTTAATCATCATTTCTAATACTTCACGTACTTTTAAAGCTTCTTTTCCTTCTGAAATACGAACACGGCTAATATAATCTGCAACTGCTAAAATTCCGCCTAGGTTATCAGATGGATGTCCCCACTCTGCTGCAAGCCAAGTATCGTTATAGTCTAACCAACGGATCATACATCCGATATTAAATGCACCTTTTACTGGATCTAGTACATAAGACGTACCTGGTACACGTGTACCATTTGGCACGATTGTTCCTGGCACAACTGGTCCTAGTAATTTCGTACATTCTGGATATTGCAGTGCTAAAATTCCACATCCAAGTGTATCAAGTAATACGTAACGAGCTGTACTGAATGCTTCTGCACTAGTAACCTCTTTATTTAATACATAATCGGTAATCTCTTCTAATAATGCATCTTTTTGCTTAATTTCATTTGTTTTAATCATGCTATTCTTCCCTTTCTGTCGAAAATTCGTTATTATTAATGATGGGTGTCGGTCAAACACCCATCTGGCGGGCGGCGCTAACAACTCCCCAGTTGTTCTTATTTACTAAGTACATGTCGCTCGCCAATATAATTTACACGTGGACGGAACAAACGATTATTTGCATGTTGCTCAATAACGTGCGCACATAACCCCACTGTTCTAGAGCTAAAGAAGATTGGTGTGTAAAGTTGAATTGGAATACCTAGCATCCAATATACTGGAGCTGCATAATAATCAAGATTTGGATAAATTCCTTTTTCTTTTTCCATAATCTTTTCTCCAGCTTCACACATTTCATATAGTGTATAATCACCTTTTACATCACATAACTGTTTTAAAGCTTCCTTCATCATAAGTGCTCTTGGATCCATCTTCTTCATATAAACACGGTGTCCAAAGCCCATAATTTTTTCTTTGTTATATAGTTTCTTCTGTAATAACTCTTCAAATTTCTCAACATTACCAGCTTCTAAAAGCATGTACATAACCGCTTCATTTGCACCGCCATGTAAACTTCCTTTTAAAGATGCAACTGCACCTGTTAAAGCACCGTATAAATCTGATTGTGTTGATGCAATAACGCGAGCTGTAAATGTAGAGTTTGGCATTTCATGCTCACTATATAAAACAAGGGAACGATCAAAGATCTTTTCCTCAAGTTCAGTTGGTTTTTTACCAGTTAACATATAGAAGAAATTCGCACTATAAGATAATTCTTTAAGAGGTTCAATTGGCTCCTCATTATTTAAAATATGATAGCTATTCGCTACAATGTTTGGCACTTTACTTAACAGCTTGTACCCTCGGCTTTTATTCACTTCTAACGAGCGGTTTTCGATATCATTATCGTAACCAGCTAACGCTGACACACCTGTACGTAATCCATCCATGGGATGCGTCTCTTTAGGCAATGCCTTTAGTACGTTGAATACACCTTCTGGTACTGCATATTCTTCTTTTAATTTCTTTTCAAGTGTTACTTTTTCATCTTCATTCGGTAGGTGTTCCTCCAATAAAAGGTGCACAATGTCTAAATACTCTTTTGTTTTTGAGAGTTCGATTAAGTCATACCCTTGAATTACAATTTCACCTTTTACTGTGTCAAGAAACGAGATTTTCGTCTCCGCTGCCACTATACCATCTAATCCCGGGGAAAATTTCTCTTCAGCTTTCATCATTATTTCCTCCAATCCTAATAGATCTTCGTGCACATAACTGTAAGCCTTTACAATATTGTGAAACTACATTTCTATTTCAATGTATCAGAGTTTTTAGAAGATTTCAATTTATTTTATAATGATAAGTTTCCTACACTTTTCTTACTGTAACAATACAATTTTTTGAAAATAATTCTTATATTTTATAAAGAAAGGATAGACTTCTTTGCGTATTTTCAAAAACAAGATATAAAGATTTTTCATATAACACCGCCAAATATACAATTATTCTAATTTTATTTGAGAAATAGAAAAAACGAGCTGTACATAAATACAGCTCGTTACTATATGATATTTATTTCACTATCTCTTAAATATAATTTTTATATAAAACTTATTCATTTTTAATAAAGTTATTATTTTACATAATTAAATTGAATTTCTTCCATTTCCTCATGATAACTTACAAATAAATCATAGTTTTGAAAATACCAAAGATCATCAGAATCTACAAAAAATATAATACCTTCCTTCTCAACTGACACTATTTCGCCATCGGGTTTCTCAGCAACAACCCCTAAAGAATATCCAGGCTGAATTGAACTATCCCCTCCGTACCTTACAGTAAAACGTACAGATTCACCGTGCTTTATACGTAATTCTTCCTGGAACCATTGCAGAGCTTTACGATCAATTGAAATTCTCATCTTTATTCCTCCAGTTTACGCAAACTCTTTTTTTCCTAATCGTTGTTTTACAAAGAAGACGAAAATAATTAAGGCTATCAATGCTGAAATTGCACTCCCTGAAAATAAAATACGATAACCAAACATTTGTGAAACAACTCCAAGTAAAATAGCACCTAACCCGATTCCTAAATCAAACGCTGTAAAAAATGAAGCATTTGCAACTCCTCTTTTACTCGGATCGACAATTGTAAGCATTGCCGCTTGCAAAGCTGGCTGCGCTGAACCAAATCCAATACCGTATAATGTTGCTGCGATAATTACACCTATCAAACCATTTGAAATAGTTAAAACAACTATAGCTAAAATAGTAATACATAATGCTGGAAGTATAATGAATACTTCTCCATACTTATCTAATAGTTTCCCTGAAATTGGTCTTACAATTGTTAATGCAATTGCATATACAAGAAAGAAAGTTCCCGGGTTTACATGAATTGATGATGCAAATAACGGTAAAAAGGTTGTTATTCCTCCATATGCAAACGATAAAAAGAATACTACAATCGTGATTGTTAATACGGATTTCTCAAATAGCTGAATTTTCCCTTTTTCTTTTTGTGGCGTAAATGGGATCTTCGTTATTAATGATAATACGACTGCCATAAAAGATAACAACGTCGCTAATAAAAATAGACCATCAAATGAATAATTTTGCACAACCCATAATCCAATCATAGGTCCGATCGCCATTGCAATTGTCATCGCCATCCCGTACCAACCCATACCTTCACCGCGGCGTGAATCTGGAAT
The DNA here is from genome assembly GCF_022663075.1 of Bacillus cereus group sp. BfR-BA-01441. Lineage (NCBI taxonomy): Bacteria > Bacillati > Bacillota > Bacilli > Caryophanales > Bacillaceae > Bacillus > Bacillus cereus group sp. BfR-BA-01441. Next base: position 1,122 of record NZ_JAKUEU010000103.1, on the reverse strand, counting down.
AATATCCGTTATTGCTGTTCCAACAGCTGTTGTAGAAACAGCCCATGTTACTCCGTGAATAACACGTAAAACAGCTAAAAGGACAATAGTCGATGCTATATTATAGGAATACATCGTTAAGCCAAAAAAGATGAGTCCGAAAATAATAAAGGATCTTCTACCATATTGATCTAACATTCCTCCAATAATCGGTCGTATTACAACAGCAGCTATTGTAAACATCCCCATCATAAGTCCAACTTGCGATTCATTGCCACCTATCTCTTTAATAAAGAGCGGGAGCGTTGGAACAAGTAAATAAAATCCTGTAAATAAAAATAACATTGCGAAAGTCATTTGAATAAATGATTTCGTCCATAATCGTTCCATAAAAATACCTCCATACACTCGTAAAATATTACGATTAACACCCTCATTGTATATTTTTTTTATCTCTTTTCCCTCCGCAAATAGACGTATCTTTTCATATTAAATAGTCCACCATCAGCTTACATTAGTCTTAAGACTTTGTACGCATATTTTAAACGAAAGTCCTATATATGTACCTTTATACGTGTGAAAAGAATATACTAATTTATTATCACAACTTAGGAGTGATTATTTTATGTGGGTATTATCATCAAGAGTAACTGTCGCGGTTCCTTCGATACCCGAAATACATGCCCCCGCCGTTCATACAGCAAGTTCCGATGTCGGCATTGAACTTCCAGCAATTTGGCAACAATACCAATCACCAGGTCAAGCTACCCCTTCATTTTGGCATCATGGTGCCCATCCAAGTAGCACTACCTTTTATCATCCTAGCCACGCTCCACTACCTCAGGCTCAAGTCTTTTATCATTTCCCATCAATTTATTTTCAAAATTTTTATGGTACGTTTAACATTTAAAACACATCATTTCATAGCTACTACATTTAAACGAAAAAAGCACTTAAGATTGTAATTTTCACAAATCTTAAGTGCTTTTTAATATTTTTTATAAATTTTTCTTATTGCCCATTATTAGCAGGGGTCTCTCCTGCATTACCGCCAGTCTCTGGTTGTGTGGTCGCTGGTGGAGTTGTATTTCCTTGACCTCCTCCGTTATTTGCTGGAGGTGTCGTATTTCCTTGACCTCCTCC
>NZ_JAKUEU010000102.1:0-15694 GCF_022663075.1 Bacillus cereus group sp. BfR-BA-01441 | reverse complement strand
CGCAGGTTCAAATCCTGTCCCCGCAACCAAATGGTCCCGTGGTGTAGTGGTTAACATGCCTGCCTGTCACGCAGGAGATCGCCGGTTCGACCCCGGTCGGGACCGCCATTTCATATAAAGAAAAGAACGAAACAAGTTGTTTCGTATTTTTTTATTTGTTTTAACAAAAAACTAATAAAGACAGTCAAACTATCCTTAGGACAACTCCTAAGGACTTTTTTATATATTCAAAACCTGTATAATAAAGAGCAGAGAACATTGTGAGTAAAGTAGGTGAAGTCTGTGAGTAAATATGAAGTAACAACAAAATCTTCTGAGGAAACACAAAGGTTATCAGAAAAACTAGGTGAGCTCGTAGAGGCACAAGACGTAATTATTTTAGAAGGAGATCTTGGAGCTGGTAAGACGACTTTTACAAAGGGACTAGCAAAAGGTCTTGGAGTGAAAAGAGTTGTAAATAGTCCTACCTTTAATATCATCAAAGAATATAAAGGAAGATTACCGCTATATCATATGGACGTGTATCGCTTAGCAGAAAGTGAAGAGGACTTAGGCTTTGATGAATATTTCTACGGTGAAGGAATTACGGTAGTAGAATGGGCTCATTTAATAGAAGCATATTTACCGAATGAAAAGTTACAAATTAGTTTATTCCATGCTGGAGATGACACAAGAAAAATTATACTCGAGCCAATTGGAGATCGCTATATTAGATTATGTGAGGAGCTATTACAAGATGAAAGTACTAGCAATTGATACTTCAAATTACGTAATGGGTGTATCCCTTATTGAGGAAGAAAACGTAATTGGGGAAATCATTACAAATTTAACAAAAAACCATTCTGTACGTCTTATGCCAGCTGTAGAGAAACTGTTAAAAGAGTGTGGCGTAAAACCGAAGGAATTAACTAAAATCGTTGTAGCTGCTGGACCTGGATCCTATACAGGTGTTCGTATAGGCGTGACAGCGGCGAAAACATTAGCTTGGTCACTTCAAATACCAATTGTAGGTGTATCAAGTTTAGAGGTAGTAGCTGCAAACGGTGCTAACTTTAACGGGTTAATTTGTCCTTTATTTGATGGAAGACGTGGGCAAATTTATACTGGGTTATATACATATGAAGGAGAGCAGTTAACTTCAATAGAAGAAGACCGAATTATTCTTATTGTAGACTGGTTGCAAATGTTAAAAGATAAAGGACAGCCTGTTTTATTTATCGGTAACGATGTTAAATTGCATAAAGAAACAATTATAGAACATTTAGGTGATCAAGCTGTATTCGCTCCATTTACTAAAAATAACCCAAGACCAAGTGAGCTAGCATTCTTAGGATTACAAAAAGAAGAACAAGATGTGCATACGTTTGTTCCAAGCTATCTTCGTTTAGCTGAAGCTGAAACAAAGTGGTTAGAAAGTCAAAACAAGTAGGAGCTTGCAGAAGATGGATATGATATTTAGAAAGATGGAGCTTGATGATATTGCTCAAATTGTAGCTATTGAAGAAGCGTCTTTTTCAACTCCTTGGACTGCAGATGCCTTTCACCGTGAATTAACGATGAATGAACATGCACATTATATTGTGTTAGAAAAAGATGGTCGTGTAGTCGGGTATTGTGGATTGTGGATAATTATTGATGAATCACATATAACAAATATAGCTATTTTGCCAGAATACCGAGGTCAAAAGTTAGGAGATGCCCTATTGAAAGCAGTTATTTCTGAAGCGAAAGAACTAGGGGTAAAAACAATGACACTTGAAGTACGTGTATCAAATGAAGTAGCAAAGCAGTTATACAGAAAATACGGATTTCAAAATGGTGGGATTCGTAAACGATACTATGCAGACAATCAGGAAGATGGTCTCGTAATGTGGGTGAATATATAATGGAAAAAAATACGATTATACTTGGTATTGAAACAAGTTGTGATGAAACAGCAGTAGCAGTTGTTAAAAATGGAACGGAAATTATTGCGAATGTCGTTGCATCACAAATTGAAAGTCATAAACGTTTTGGCGGCGTTGTACCAGAGATTGCATCCCGTCATCATGTAGAAGAAATTACAGTTGTGTTAGAAGAAGCTTTAAAGGAAGCAAATATCACATTTGATGATATTGATGCAATTGCTGTAACAGAAGGTCCTGGTTTAGTAGGAGCACTTCTAATTGGAGTAAATGCAGCGAAGGCAGTAGCGTTTGCACATGATATTCCGTTAGTCGGTGTTCATCATATTGCTGGTCATATTTATGCGAACCGTTTAGTAAAAGAAGTTCAATTCCCGTTATTATCACTTGTTGTATCTGGTGGGCATACAGAACTTGTTTATATGAAAGAACATGGTTCATTCGAAGTAATTGGTGAAACACGAGACGATGCAGCTGGAGAAGCATATGATAAAGTAGCTCGTACGTTATCTATGCCATATCCAGGTGGTCCTCATATTGATCGCCTTGCACATGAAGGAGAACCGACAATTGATTTGCCTCGTGCATGGCTAGAACCGGATTCGTATGATTTTAGCTTTAGTGGATTGAAATCAGCAGTTATCAACACTGTGCATAACGCAAAACAGCGCGGTATAGAAATTGCACCAGAAGATTTAGCGGCAAGTTTCCAAGAAAGTGTAATAGATGTACTTGTAACGAAAGCAGCTCGTGCAGCAGAAGCTTATAATGTAAAGCAATTACTTCTTGCTGGTGGAGTAGCTGCTAATAAAGGACTTCGTGCGCGATTAGAAGAGGAATTTGCACAAAAAGAAAACATTGAATTAATTATTCCGCCGCTATCTTTATGCACAGATAATGCAGCGATGATTGCAGCGGCAGGGACAATTGCTTATGAACAAGGTAAGCGTGCAACATTAGCCTTAAATGCAAATCCAGGATTAGATATTGAAGCATAGTTATACACATAATTAACCACAGGTTGTGGATAAAACCCATATTATCTGTTGATAATGTGGGTTTTATTGTGTATATAAAATGTTGATAACTTTTTTGTTGACTGTGGATAATGTGGAAAAGTTATTTTGATGTTTATTTTATAAAGGTGGATATGTGTATAAACTTGTGGATAAATAGGTTGATGTCAGACCTTTGAATTTGTTCTTTTTCGGGAAATAAAAAGCAAGAAGATATCCCCGAAAAACATTTTGAAACATCTCCCCATTATAGAAGATGCTAATCTTGTCAATCTTTGTCGTTAAAACGATATTTCGTGTCGAATTGTTAATATATATAGGGTTACAATAGATATATTTAAAAAATCGTTAGTATATTCTAAGTTACGATAGATATATTCAAAAAAATGTTTAAGTACTAAAAAAAGATGTCACATAGTCAAAAATCCTGACTTATGAGACATCTTCCTTATTTAAATATGCTTATACATGCAGCTCTTCCCATTCTGCCATACAAGTTTCAAGTTGTTCTTGTAGCGTTTGCTTTTTAGTTGTAATTTCACTAGCTTTTTCATAATCTGCATATATTTCTGGTAAGCAAAGTTGATCTTCTAACGTAGCAATTTCTTCTTCTAATTCCACTATACTTTGTTCTAGCTCTTCAATTTTTCTAGTGCGTTGACGCTCTAGTTTTTTACGCTCTTTTTCTTCTAAATAATTTAATTTCTCTTGTGCAACCACCTTTTGAACAGGAACGTCACTTTCTTGCTGTTCAAGTTCTGCACGTTCAATCATTTCATTTTTCTTTTCAACGTAGTAATCGTAATCTCCTAAATATTCCTGTGCACCTTCTGTTGATAACTCAACCACAGTCGTTGTTACACGGTTAATAAAGTAGCGGTCATGTGAGACGAATAGAAGAGTCCCTGGGTAATCAATTAAAGCATTCTCCAAAATCTCTTTACTATTTAAATCAAGGTGGTTCGTAGGCTCATCTAGAATTAACAAATTTGACTTTTGCATCATAAGTTTTGCAAGAGCTAATCGAGCTTTTTGTCCACCACTAAGGGAAGATACTGGTTTCAGTACATCATCTCCTGTGAATAAAAAATTCCCAAGTATAGTACGGATTTCTTTTTCCGGTTGCAGTGGATATTCATCCCATAGTTCATTTAAAACCCGTTTAGAAGATGTTAAGTTTGCTTGTTCTTGATCATAATAACCAACAGATACATTTGATCCGAAAGAAACATCACCATTTAATAGTGGTAACTTATTCACAATGGATTTTAACAATGTGGATTTCCCAATTCCGTTTGGACCAACTAAAGCAACACTATCTCCGCGAGTTAAGCGCATAGTTACATGTTCAATTATAGGGTTTTCATCATAACCGATGGTTGCATCATTTACTTGTAAAACATCATTTCCACTTTGTTTTTCAATATCGAAGTGGAATGATGCTGACTTAGAATCCCCTAATGGTCTCGTTAATAATTCCATTCTGTCTAGTTGTTTACGGCGACTTTGAGCACGTTTCGTTGTAGAAGCGCGAGCTATATTCTTTTGAACGAAGTCCTCAAGTTTTGCGATTTCATCTTGTTGTTTTTCGTAACGTTTCATTTCTTGCTCATATAATGCTGATTTTAAGTCTAAATATTTACTGTAGTTACCAACAAATCGTCTGCTTTCTTTATTCGAAATTTCATATACTTGTGTAACGAGTTTGTCTAAGAAATAACGGTCATGTGAGACGATTAATATTGCGCCAGGATAACCTTGCAAATATTGCTCAAGCCATGTTAATGTTTCGATGTCTAAATGGTTTGTAGGCTCGTCCAAAATAAGTAAGTCTGGTTTTGTTAATAATAATTTCCCGAGAGCTAATCTTGTTTTTTGCCCGCCGCTTAAAGTAGAGATCGTCGTCTGGTGCGTTTCAACTGGGAAGCCAAGGCCGCTTAAAATGGAGCGAATATCCGCTTCATATTGATATCCACCTTGATCTTTATAATTGAGTTGTAGTTGGTCATAATCAGCTAACAATCTTTCATATGTAGCTTCGTTTGAAAAGTTTTCTTCTTTTCCCATTTCTTGCTCAAGCCTTCGAAGTTTTGTCTCCATTTGCTGTAAGTGGGTAAAGACGGTTAGCATTTCATCCCAAATTGTTAAAGACGTTTCTAGTCCAGTATTTTGAGCTAAATATCCGATTGAGACATCTTTCGGTTTTATAATTTCGCCACCATCATGAGATAATTCACCAGCGATAATTTTTAATAATGTAGATTTTCCTGCTCCATTCCTTCCAACTAATGCGATACGATCTTTTGTTTGTACTTCCAATTTTATGTTTGCAAGAATCGTTTCTGCACCGTATAATTTCGAAAGCGCGTTTACTTGTAATAAAATCAATGTTTTCACCTCAAATAATTTCTTAACTTTGCCATGTTTATATTTCTCAATCATACTAAAAATAGTGTATAGTTTAAAATAAAGAGAGAATACTTCTTCTCTTTATTATACAAGGAATTTAATGAGTGCTAAACTTCTGTATTTGATTAAAGTATATGAATAAAGATAGGAAGAGAGGAGAGGTCATATGGATCAGCAAAAGATTCCACAAGCCACTGCTAAAAGATTGCCTCTATACTATCGATTTATCCAAAACTTATCTCTTTCTGGTAAGCAGCGTGTTTCATCGGCCGAATTGAGTGAGGCAGTAAAAGTAGATTCCGCAACAATACGAAGAGATTTTTCGTATTTTGGAGCGTTAGGGAAAAAGGGATATGGATATAACGTAAATTATTTATTATCATTTTTCCGCGAAACACTTGATCAAGATGATATAACACGTGTAGCACTTATTGGAGTAGGTAATTTAGGGACCGCTTTCTTACATTATAATTTCACGAAAAACAATAATACAAAAATTGAAATGGCATTTGATGTTAGTGAAGAGAAAGTTGGAACAGAAATCGGGGGCATTCCTGTATATCATTTAGATGAATTAGAAGAGAGATTATCAAATGATATACAAGTGGCAATATTAACAGTACCGGCTACAGTAGCACAAGCTGTAGCAGATAGATTAGCTGAAACAAGCGTGCACGGTATTTTGAATTTCACACCAGCGCGATTAAACGTATCAGAGAATATTAGAATTCATCATATTGACTTAGCTGTAGAGTTACAAACATTAGTTTACTTTTTGAAAAACTATCCACAATAAAACGCAGAGGAAGCGACCTCTGCGTTTTATTATTGTTTCTTCTTTGTGAATTTAACTAATATAAGGCGAAGTGCCAAATTAAAATCAATTGTTGCCATAACTGCAAATAGTATTGTCCACATATTCCAGATTGTATCTGTCACGTTCGTAATGGCGAAGCGTGTAAAGATACATCCAAGAAGGAAGTATAGTGCAGCCATGAACAATGGTGAGTTTCTCATACAAAAAATCCTCCGATAAAGCCTTGCATTTTTTCAGCTTCTTTAATCATTTCTTGAATTTGTTCATTGCTCATAAAAATTTGCCCAATAGCGACTAATGTATTCATAGCAACATGAGCTGCAATCGGAACGATAATACGTTTCGTCTTCACATATAAGAAGGCGAATACGAGCCCCATAGCAGTGTATACCAATAAGTGAGTAAAATCAAAATGAATTGTTGCGAATACAAGCGAACTAATGATAGCTGCGATAAAGAAGTTAAACTTCTTATAAAGCGTGCCGAATAGAATTTTTCTAAATACGATTTCTTCTAAGATAGGTCCAATTATAGATACAACAATAAGGAACCAAGGTATCGTTCTTGCGATGTCCATCAGTCTGTCTGTATTCTCAGATCCACGTGGAACCCCAAATACATACATTTCAATCATACCTGCAATGGATTGTGAGATGATTGCTAAGAAGAACCCGATAAAAATCCATCCAATAGTAGCTGGAACAGAAGAGCGCATTGGATCTAAATGCCTGTCACGAATATCTGTTCTAAGTAACCAAAGCACGATACATAATGCAATAAAGAAGCTAATGATTGCCCAGTGTCCCGTTATGATTTGTCCTTTTTCTTCAATGGTAAATCCTCTATTATCATAGAGTCCTGTTTTTAGGAGAAGTGGTAATCCAAAAACGCCAGATAACTGCATTAAAATGTATGTAATGATAATCCACCAGTATTGTTTCTTCAAATGGTTTAACCATCCTTTCTAACTATAGTGTATGAGATAAGTTAGGATAACATGTAAATATGCTACCTACGATATAAACCTCTTGAATTATGTTTTTTTCGTAAATCCTTATTTGAAATTATAATAGAAGACAGGAGAAAGTTGTATGTGTAGCGAAAACAACTTAGGGTGTCCTTTCATATTGTAACATACGAGCAGTGGAAACAACGATTCATATAGTAAAGGCAGTATTGTATATAGAAAGTTTATATAGTGATTTGCGAAAAAATTATGATTTTTTTACTTGCAAAAGAAATTGAGATTATTTATTATTATAAGTGTGTTAGCACTCGGATGACTTGAGTGCTAATAAAAGAAATTTACATAACAAAATGAGGAGGTTATTGTTCATGCTAAAGCCATTAGGTGATCGCGTTGTAATTGAGCTTGTTCAAGCAGAAGAAAAAACAGCAAGTGGTATCGTATTACCAGATACTGCAAAAGAAAAACCACAAGAGGGTAAAGTTGTTGCAGTAGGTACTGGTCGAGTGCTTGAGAATGGTGAGCGTGTTGCTTTAGAGGTAGCAGCAGGTGATCTTATCATCTTCTCAAAATATGCAGGTACTGAAGTGAAATATGAAGGTACAGACTACTTGATTTTACGTGAAAGTGACATTTTAGCAGTTATCGGTTAATTATATAAATCTTAAAAAATCCAAGGGGGTCAATTATTATGGCAAAAGATATTAAATTTAGTGAAGAAGCACGTCGTTCGATGCTTCGCGGTGTCGACACTCTTGCAAACGCAGTAAAAGTTACGCTTGGACCAAAAGGTCGTAACGTTGTACTTGAGAAAAAATTTGGTTCACCACTTATTACAAATGATGGTGTAACAATCGCAAAAGAAATCGAATTAGAAGATGCATTCGAAAACATGGGTGCGAAATTAGTAGCAGAAGTTGCTAGCAAAACAAATGACGTAGCTGGTGACGGAACAACAACTGCAACTGTATTAGCGCAAGCTATGATTCGTGAAGGTCTTAAAAACGTAACAGCTGGTGCGAACCCAATGGGTCTTCGTAAAGGTATCGAAAAAGCTGTTACTGCTGCAATTGAAGAATTAAAAACGATTTCTAAACCAATCGAAGGCAAATCTTCTATCGCACAAGTAGCTGCTATTTCTGCAGCTGACGAAGAAGTAGGTCAATTAATCGCTGAAGCAATGGAGCGCGTTGGTAACGACGGCGTTATTACTTTAGAAGAGTCTAAAGGATTCACAACAGAATTAGACGTAGTAGAAGGTATGCAATTTGATCGTGGCTATGCATCTCCTTACATGATTACTGATTCTGACAAAATGGAAGCAGTTCTTGATAACCCATATATCTTAATTACTGACAAAAAGATTTCTAACATTCAAGAAATCTTACCAGTATTAGAGCAAGTGGTACAACAAGGTAAACCACTTCTTATCATTGCTGAAGATGTAGAAGGTGAAGCATTAGCTACATTAGTAGTGAACAAACTTCGTGGTACATTCAATGTAGTAGCTGTTAAAGCTCCTGGATTTGGTGACCGTCGTAAAGCAATGCTAGAAGATATCGCAATCTTAACTGGTGGCGAAGTGATCACTGAAGAATTAGGCCGTGACTTAAAATCTGCTACAGTTGAATCTTTAGGACGCGCTGGTAAAGTTGTTGTTACAAAAGAAAACACAACTGTAGTTGAAGGTGTAGGAAGCACAGGACAAATCGAAGCTCGCATCGGTCAAATCCGTGCGCAATTAGAAGAAACAACTTCTGAATTCGATCGCGAAAAATTACAAGAGCGTCTTGCTAAACTAGCAGGTGGCGTAGCAGTAATTAAAGTAGGTGCAGCAACTGAAACTGAGTTAAAAGAGCGCAAACTTCGCATTGAAGATGCACTTAACTCAACTCGTGCAGCAGTAGAAGAAGGTATCGTTGCAGGTGGTGGTACTTCACTTATGAACGTATACACAAAAGTAGCTTCTATCGTAGCTGAAGGCGACGAAGCAACAGGTATCAACATCGTACTTCGCGCACTAGAAGAGCCAGTTCGTCAAATCGCAATCAACGCTGGTCTAGAAGGATCTGTAGTTGTAGAGCGTCTAAAAGGCGAAAAAGTAGGCGTTGGTTTCAACGCAGCTACTGGCGAATGGGTTAACATGCTTGAGTCTGGTATCGTAGATCCAGCTAAAGTAACTCGTTCTGCACTTCAAAACGCAGCATCTGTTGCAGCTATGTTCTTAACAACTGAAGCTGTAGTAGCTGACAAGCCAGAACCAAATGCACCAGCAATGCCTGACATGGGCGGCATGGGCATGGGCGGTATGGGCGGAATGATGTAATTCCGTTTGTCCTAAAAAACATCCATTTCTATATAGAAATGGATGTTTTTTTATGTTTTTTAGAAAAGGAAATGAATTTCTGTAGAATTTTGTCGCTTTCTCTCTTGACCATATTGATACTTCATTGTTAGAATCTAGGAAGATAATATAAAACGATCCTTCATATATCCTCAATGATATGGTTTGAGAGTCTCTACCGGGTTACCGTAAACAACCTGACTATGAAGGCAGTGTGTCTTATATTTATAAAGAGCGGAGACTATCTTTCTTTATAAAGCCAGACCCCTGCCTTTTCTTTGTTATGAGACTAGAGGCGGAGGACTGGCTTTTTTTATTATATTGGTAATGCTTTTCGCCAAATTGGTGAAAATATTTATATACGAGAACTAACGTTGGGGTGATTATTTTGAAGAAACAACACGATACAATTATCGTTTTAGATTTTGGAAGTCAATACAATCAGTTAATAGCACGTCGAATTCGTGAGTTCGGTGTATACAGTGAACTTCATCCACATACAATTACTGCAGAAGAAATTAAAGCAATGAATCCAAAAGGGATTATTTTCTCTGGTGGACCAAATAGTGTATACGGTGAAGGTGCATTACATTGTGATGAAAAAATCTTTGAACTAGGTTTACCAATCTTCGGTATTTGTTACGGTATGCAGCTTATGACGCAACACTTCGGTGGTAAAGTAGAGCGTGCAAATCACCGTGAGTACGGAAAAGCTGTTCTTAAAGTAGAGAACGAATCAAAATTATATGCGAACCTTCCAGAAGAGCAAGTTGTATGGATGAGCCATGGCGACTTAGTAACGGGTTTACCTGAAGGATTCGTAGTAGATGCAACAAGTGAGTCTTGCCCAATTGCTGGTATGAGCAATGAAGCGAAAAACTTATACGGTGTACAATTCCACCCAGAAGTACGTCACTCTGAGCACGGTAACGATTTAATTAAAAACTTCGTATTCGGTGTATGTGGTTGTTCTGAAGGATGGAACATGGAGAACTTTATTGAAGTAGAATTAGAAAAGATTCGTGAAACTGTTGGAGACAAAAAAGTACTATGCGCACTTAGTGGCGGTGTAGACTCTTCTGTTGTAGCAGTATTAATTCATAAAGCAATTGGTGATCAATTAACATGTATTTTCGTTGACCACGGTTTACTTCGTAAAGGTGAAGCAGAAGGCGTTATGAAAACATTTAGCGAAGGCTTCCATATGAACGTTATTAAAGTGGATGCAAGAGACCGCTTCATGGACAAGTTAAAAGGTGTAGAAGATCCAGAACAAAAACGTAAAATCATCGGTAACGAATTCATTTACGTATTTGATGATGAAGCGTCAAAATTACAAGGTATGGACTTCTTAGCGCAAGGTACACTTTACACAGATATCGTTGAGAGTGGTACAGCAACTGCGCAAACAATTAAATCTCACCATAACGTTGGTGGACTTCCAGAAGACATGCAGTTCAAATTAATTGAGCCTTTAAACACGTTATTTAAAGACGAAGTACGTGTATTAGGATCTGAATTAGGAATTCCTGATGAAATCGTATGGCGTCAACCATTCCCAGGACCGGGTCTTGGTATTCGTGTATTAGGTGAAATCACAGAAGAGAAATTAGAAATCGTTCGTGAATCTGATGCGATTTTACGTGAAGAAATTATTAAAGCGGGCTTAGACCGTGAAATCTGGCAATACTTCACTGCGCTTCCTGGTATGCGTAGCGTAGGTGTTATGGGTGACGAGCGTACTTACGATTACACAGTAGGTATCCGTGCGGTAACATCTATCGACGGTATGACAGCTGACTGGGCACGTATCCCTTGGGACGTATTAGAGAAAATCTCTGTACGTATCGTAAACGAAGTAAAACACGTTAACCGTATCGTGTATGATGTAACGAGTAAGCCACCAGCAACTATTGAGTGGGAATAGTATTTATAAAAAGGTCCATCTATTGCTTATGCATAGGTGGATCTTTTTTATTTTGGTGTTAATACGAACGAAACTATAAAAGTTTATAAAAACGTTCGTTTTTAAATTGACAAAACTACTTCGTCGAGTTAATATGATTATGTAATTCAAACAAAAAGTGAATATTATAGCCGTCGTATAATATCGGGGATATGGCCCGAAAGTTTCTACCTAGCTACCGTAAATGGCTTGACTACGAGGCGTTTTTATAAAGGTGAGGGGAATCTTATCTTTATTCATAGAACGCTTCCATGTATATATGCAATGGAAGCCTTTTTTGTTTCTCGGGATAAAAGAGGGCTAGGAGAAATGCGGCGAGTAATCATATAACGGGGGAAACGTAGGATGAAACGCTATTTTCAGTTTGATGAGCTCGGTACGAATTATAAGACTGAGTTCATAGCAGGGTTAACGACATTTCTATCTATGGCTTACGTACTATTTGTCAATCCTGCTACGCTGTCGCTTGGAAATGTTAAAGGGTTACCAGCAGGTACAGGGATGGATCCAGGTGCAGTATTCGTTGCTACGGCATTAGCGGCAGCGATCGGTTCGTTAATTATGGGTATTTTCGCGAAGTATCCAATTGCTTTAGCGCCAGGTATGGGAATTAACGCGTTCTTTGCTTATACAGCAGTGTTAACGATGGGGATTCCATGGCAAACAGCAATTGCCGGAACTTTAATGTCAGGTATTATCTTTATTATTCTTACTGCTTCAGGTATTCGTGAAAAAATCATCAATGCAATTCCATCGGAGTTAAAGTTTGCAGTAGCAGCAGGTATCGGATTGTTCATTGCATTTCTTGGATTCCAAAATGCCGGAATTATCGTGAAAAATGATGCAGTTCTTGTTGGGTTGGGGGACTTAACAAAGGGTACAACGTTACTAGCAATCTTCGGGGTTGTTACTACGATCATCTTCATGATTAAGAAAATTAATGGTGCAGTATTTTACGGTATGATTCTTACAGCGATCTTAGGAGTAGCAACAGGATTAATTGATACTCCGAAAGCTGTGGTGGGAGCAATACCGAGTCTAGAACCAACGTTCGGCGTGGCGTTAACGCACTTCGGAGATATTTTCACAGTTCAAATGGGGATTGTTATTATAACGTTCTTCTTTATCGATTTCTTTGATACAGCAGGTACGCTTGTAGCGGTTGCGAATCAAGCAGGATTAATGAAGAACAATAAATTACCACGTGCCGGAAAAGCGTTATTTGCAGATGCGATTGCAACTGTAATTGGTGCGATTCTTGGTACATCAACAACAACGTCTTACATTGAATCGTCTGCAGGGGTAGCAGCAGGAGGGCGTTCTGGATTTACAGCAGTTGTAACAGCAGGATTCTTTTTACTGGCACTATTCTTCTCGCCATTACTAAGTGTTGTAACGCCAGCTGTAACGGCGCCGGCTTTAATTATTGTAGGAATCTTGATGGTTTCTTCCTTAGGGGAAATTGATTGGAAGAAATTCGAGATTGCAGTGCCAGCATTCTTTACAATTATCTCTATGCCACTTACGTATAGTATCGCAACTGGGATTGCGATTGGATTTATCTTCTATCCAATTACAATGGTAGTAAGTGGTCGTCGTAAAGAGGTTCATCCGATTATGTATGTTATGGGAGTTTTATTCGTACTATATTTCATCTACGTTCGTAAATAAAAGGGGTTTTTTAAAGGTCTAGACTTAAGGGGAGTCTAGACCTTTTTTGCGTCTTCAGAAAATCTTAAGGATTTCCGAGCGTTTTTCTTCAGAAGTTTTCCTATAATAGAAGTTAGGGATTAAAAAAGTGATGGGGGAGATATTGTGGCACACGAAACAATACTTGTCGTAGATGATGAAAAAGAAATTCGGAATTTAATTACAATCTATTTAAAGAATGAAGGATATAAAGTATTACAAGCAGGAGACGGAGAAGAAGGATTACGTCTATTGGAAGAAAATGAAGTACATCTAGTCGTATTAGATATTATGATGCCGAAAGTGGATGGTATTCATATGTGTATGAAGGTAAGGGAAGCGAAAGAAATGCCTATTATTATGCTTTCTGCCAAAACGCAAGATATGGATAAGATTTTAGGATTAACAACAGGGGCAGATGATTATGTAACGAAGCCGTTTAATCCGTTAGAGCTAATTGCACGAATTAAATCTCAGTTACGCCGTTATATGAAAATGAATGGTTTCGCTATTCAAAATGAGGACGAGTTAGAAATTGGGGAGATGAAAATCAACATCTCGACCCATAAAGTTATTGTAGAGGGAGAAGAAGTGAAACTAACTCCGAGGGAATTTTCAATTTTAGAATTGCTAGCTAGAAATCCAGGTATGGTGTTTAGTGCGGAGCAAATTTATGAAAAGGTGTGGAACGAACGATCTTTCCAGTCTGATAATACTGTAATGGTGCATATTCGAAAAGTGCGTGAAAAGATTGAGGAGAATCCAAGGAAACCTAGATATATAAAAACAGTATGGGGAGTGGGGTATAAGATTGAAAAAGATATTTAATCCGTTTACTTATATAAGGAAAATAAGACAATTAATTGAGAAATTAGTAAAGAGCGTACGAAAGAGTATAAGGATTCAATTGATTACTACTTTTGCTGCTTGTGCGTTATTAGGAGTTTTGTCAGCAAAGGCAGCAGCACCGTTTTTTGAGAATGCGAATCGTCAAGCAACTATCGATTATCGGGCTGGTATGGAACAAATTAATCACCAAGCTCAAGGAGCGGCAAATAGTTCGGTTCATGAAAATAAATTAGAAGCTATATCAAATATGATCGAAATGGAGAACCAAAATTTAGAGCAAGGGTCTAGAGCTTTGAAGATATTGGTTACTGATGAAAGTGGTAAAGTTTTATATAAAACAAAGCAAGCGCAAGAAGAGCAAATCGATTTGCATAATACGATTCGTAATGCAGCATCATTCGCGATTAATTATACAGATGGTAGAAATGTATTTGAAAGTACAAGAAAAGAGTTTATATCTTTTTCACCTATTACTATTGAAGGAAAGAATTTGTACATGTTTGTTAGTGGAATTCCAGAGGGAGAGGTAATATATGATACGCAAGAAGGACCATTCCCGTTTTTAATTGGTGTACTTGTATTCATTTTCTCTTTCTTCTATATAACAAAGAGAAAGATGAAGCAGATTGAAGCAATGGCACAAGGCGTAAAGGAAATAGAAAGAGGTAACTTAGCCTACCGCATTGAGAAAAAAGGTGAAGATGAGATTGCAGCTTTAACGGAGAATATTAATAATATGGCAGAAGAGCTTATGAATAATATAGAAAAGGAACGTAAATTAGAAAAGCAAAAGAATGAGCTTATCACAAATGTATCGCATGATTTGCGTACACCACTTACTTCTATTATGGGTTACTTACGATTACTTCGAGATTCTAAATATGAAAATAAAGAACAACACGATGAGTATACGAGAATTGCTTTTGCAAAGTCGGAGCAGTTAAAAAATTTAATAGAAGATTTATTTGAGTATACGAAGTTAACAAATGAACAAGTTGTATTAGAAAAACAAGAAGTATGTGTAAATGAGTTGCTTGAGCAATTAATAGAAGAGTTAGTACCGCAAGCGGAAGAGCATGGACTTACTTTTGTTAAGAAGTTTCCTGAGGAACGTGCTTATGCATCGATTGATTCGGAAAAGATGGTTCGTGTATTTGATAATTTACTAATGAATGCAATTAAGTATAGTAAAGATGATGGAGAGATAAAAGTTTCTCTTCAAAGGCAGCGTAGGGATATACAAATTGTAATTGCGAATCATAGTGAAGAGTTTACAAGAGAAGAGTTAGCGAATTTGTTTGAACGTTTCTATAAGAAGGATCAATCTCGAAGTAGAGTAACGGAAGGGTCGGGACTCGGTTTAGCGATTGCGAAAAGTATTGTTGAGTTACAAGGTGGTAGTATTCGAGCGGAATATAGGGATGGCACTATTCAATTTATCGTCTCGTTACCAATTATAGAAAAATAATAAATGAATAGAATGATATGTGATAAAAAGGCTTATTTTAAAAGAAATAAGCCTTTTTATATTTTTTATAAAAATATATTGACGATTAGAGCTTAGAGGTGTAATATGGAACAAGTCGCCGATGACATTAACGTCGAAAGCGACAAACGAAATGAAAAACTTAGTTGACATTAACTAACGAAGATGTTAACATAAGGAAGTCGCAAATGAGCGACCAAGTAGTTCTTTGAAAACTGAACGAAACAAACAACGTGAAACGTCAATT
>NZ_JAKUEU010000101.1:0-16226 GCF_022663075.1 Bacillus cereus group sp. BfR-BA-01441 | reverse complement strand
GCTGAAGAAGAAGCGAAAGCTAACGAGAAAGTATCAGCTGAAAAAACTGTATCTAAGGCAAAAGAGGCTTACACAAAACCTTCTTGGAAAGCTGTAGGAACAGAACAAGGTTCATCACCGGCGATGACGTTTAAACAAGGGTCATCAGATTGGAATGAGATGCAAAGTGCAATTGCTGCAGGTGTTGAGATACCGAAAGAGCAATTAGTATTCCATTTTGTTGGAAGAGACAAAACTGGAAAGAGCAAAGCTTATGGTGATGTTCAAGATAAGCAAAGTGGGAAAAGATATTACGTAAATATTGATTGGGTAGACAATGAGGGCTGGAAACCAGTACTTGTTCAAACTCTAAACTAAAAAAGAGAAGCTCCTTAGGAGCTTCTCTTTTTTGTTAACGCAATTTCTTTAATTTAAAATGAACAACCGCGCTATAATACGGTCTTTTGCTTTCAGGATCCATAACCATTTGATGAGAGATGTGATGAACTTCAAGCATAAGCGCTTTATTATTATCGATTTGTTCACTAATTTTTCGTTCTAAAGAAGCTAAGTCTCCCGCTTCAAAAAACTCTACTTTATCTTCTAACATTTCAAAGGTAAATGACATGAAGACGGCCCCTCTCCTATGTAATCAACTATAGTGTAACAAAGAAAAGAAGGAAATACCATGTACATTTCAATTGACATTTTTAGAAAGAGGGAATATCATACTGATAAAACCGATAAGAAAAAGGGGAATTTTTATGGGTACAGAATTTAATGGTTTATTTGATGAGTGGGCTCATACGTACGACTCATTTGTACAAGGCGAAGATATACAATATAAAGAAGTTTTCGCCCATTATGAGGACATTCTAGAGGATGTAGTTAACAAGTCATTTGGTAATGTATTAGAATTTGGTGTCGGTACAGGTAATTTAACAAATAAATTATTACTTGCTGGCCGCACAGTTTACGGTATAGAACCGTCGCGTGAAATGCGCATGATTGCAAAAGAGAAATTGCCAAAAGAATTTTCAATTACAGAGGGTGATTTTCTTTCGTTTGAAGTTCCAAATTCAATTGATACCATTGTAAGCACCTATGCATTTCATCATTTAACAGATGATGAAAAAAATGTAGCGATTGCGAAGTATAGTCAATTGCTAAACAAAGGTGGTAAAATAGTGTTTGCTGATACGATATTTGCAGATCAAGATGCATATGATAAAACTGTTGAAACAGCACAAGAAAGAGGTTTCCACCAGTTAGCAAACGATTTGCAAACGGAATACTATACACGTATTCCAGTTATGCAGACTATTTTTGAAAACAATGGCTTCCATGTAACATTCACGAGATTAAATCATTTCGTTTGGGTAATGGAGGCAACTAAGCAATAGAAAGAGGGATTAGATTGAGAATTGCTGTAATTGGAGCAATGGAAGAAGAAGTACGTATTTTACGTGACAAATTAGAACAAGCAGAAACAGAAACGGTTGCTGGTTGTGAATTTACGAAAGGGCTATTAGCAGGGCATGAAGTAATCTTGTTAAAGTCTGGTATTGGTAAAGTAAACGCAGCGATGTCAACGACAATTTTATTAGAAAAATATAAGCCTGAAAAAATAATTAATACTGGTTCAGCTGGTGGATTCCATCATTCTCTAAACGTTGGTGATGTAGTTATTTCCACTGAAGTTCGTCACCATGACGTAGATGTAACAGCATTTAACTATGAATATGGTCAAGTACCAGGAATGCCGCCTGGATTTAAAGCTGATGAGGCGTTAGTTGCATTAGCTGAGAAATGTATGCAGGCTGAAGAAAATATTCAAGTTGTAAAAGGTATGATTGCAACAGGTGATTCATTTATGAGTGATCCGAACCGCGTTGCAGCCATCCGTGATAAATTTGAAAATCTTTATGCGGTAGAAATGGAAGCAGCAGCTGTTGCACAAGTATGCCACCAATATGAAATTCCGTTTGTTATCATTCGCGCACTTTCTGATATTGCTGGTAAAGAATCAAATGTTTCATTTGATCAGTTTTTAGATCAAGCAGCTCTTCATTCTACAAACTTTATCGTAAAAGTGTTAGAAGAGTTAAAGTAATGTAACAAAAAGGCAACTGTCTCATATAAAGAAAATACATACAGTTGCCTTTTCTTTATTGGCAAACAAGGGGGAGAACACGATGAATGTATATCGTGGAGTTCATGAGTTAATTGGTCATACACCAATTGTAGAAATTACTCGTTTTTCACTTCCAACAGGGGTCCGTTTATTTGCAAAGCTTGAATTTTATAATCCAGGCGGAAGCGTTAAGGATCGTTTAGGAAGAGAATTAATCGAAGATGCGCTAGAAAAAGGGCTTGTTACCCAGGGTGGAACAATTATTGAACCGACTGCTGGGAATACTGGTATTGGACTGGCACTTGCAGCATTAGAACATGATTTACGTGTTATTGTTTGTGTACCAGAGAAATTTAGTATTGAAAAACAAGAATTAATGAAAGCACTAGGTGCAACTGTCGTGCATACACCGACTGAGCAAGGAATGACCGGTGCAATTGCTAAAGCAAAAGAGTTAGTAAATGAAATACCGAATTCATACTCTCCAAGTCAGTTCGCAAATGAGGCAAATCCTCGTGCATATTTTAAAACATTAGGACCTGAACTGTGGGACGCATTGAATGGAGAGATTAACATATTTGTTGCTGGAGCAGGAACTGGCGGTACGTTTATGGGGACTGCATCTTACTTGAAAGAAAAAAATATAGATATTAAAACAGTTATCGTAGAGCCAGAAGGATCTATTTTAAATGGTGGTAAGGCTGGTTCACATGAGACCGAAGGAATTGGACTGGAATTTATCCCCCCATTTTTGAAGACATCTTATTTTGATGAAATTCATACGATTTCTGATCGAAATGCATTTTTACGAGTGAAAGAATTAGCGCAAAAAGAAGGACTTCTCGTTGGAAGCTCTTCAGGAGCAGCATTTCATGCGAGCTTACTTGAGGCAGAGAAGGCAGCACCAGGTACAAATATTGTAACCATTTTTCCAGATAGCAGTGAGCGCTATTTAAGTAAAGACATATACAAAGGATGGGAATAAAAAATGAGAGCAAAGACAAAGTTAATTCATGGTATTCGCATAGGAGAACCTTCAACTGGATCTGTAAACGTACCGATTTATCAAACAAGTACGTACAAACAAGAAGCAGTTGGTAAGCATCAAGGATATGAATATTCACGTACAGGTAACCCAACACGTGCAGCTTTAGAAGAAATGATTGCTGTATTAGAAAATGGGCATGCTGGATTTGCATTTGGTTCAGGAATGGCTGCTATTACAGCGACAATTATGTTGTTCTCAAAAGGTGACCACGTTATTTTAACAGATGATGTGTATGGCGGAACATACCGCGTTATTACGAAAGTATTAAACCGTTTCGGTATTGAGCATACATTTGTAGATACAACAAACTTAGAGGAAGTTGAAGAAGCGATTCGTCCAAATACGAAAGCAATTTATGTAGAAACACCAACGAACCCACTACTAAAAATTACTGATATTAAGAAAATATCTACTCTTGCTAAAGAGAAAGACTTATTAACAATTATTGATAACACATTCATGACGCCATATTGGCAGTCGCCGATTTCTTTAGGAGCAGATATTGTGCTTCATAGTGCAACGAAATATTTAGGAGGTCATAGTGACGTAGTTGCAGGTCTAGTAGTTGTAAATAGCCCACAACTAGCAGAAGATCTTCACTTTGTACAAAACTCAACAGGCGGTATTCTTGGGCCACAAGATAGCTTTTTACTACTTCGTGGTTTAAAAACGTTAGGAATTCGTATGGAAGAACATGAAACGAATTCACGCGCTATTGCTGAGTTCTTAAATAATCATCCAAAAGTAAATAAAGTATATTACCCAGGTCTTGAATCACATCAAAACCACGAATTAGCAACAGAACAAGCAAATGGATTTGGTGCTATTATCTCATTTGATGTAGATAGTGAAGAGACATTAAATAAAGTACTTGAGAAATTGCAGTACTTTACACTTGCTGAAAGTTTAGGAGCAGTAGAAAGTTTAATTTCTATTCCATCTCAAATGACACATGCATCAATCCCAGCTGATCGCCGCAAAGAATTAGGAATTACAGATACATTAATTCGTATTTCTGTCGGTATTGAAGATGGTGAAGATTTAATTGAAGATTTAGCACAAGCGTTAGCATAATAAAAAAATGCACTGCTCTATATTAGCAGTGTGTTTTTTTATTACATTATTTTGTGAAATATTTCACAAAATAGACATACACAAACGAAATGATTTCATGTATATTGAATTCAGGAAATGTTACTCACGAACAAACTTGTGAAATATTTCACAAACAATGAAATTCATGTAGGAAAGCATCTCTATTTTTTTATGTTAATTGGGACTTATTTTGACCTATAGGGACATATAAGGACCGTGATAGTAGAATAGGAGGAAATTTACATGGTAGTCAAAGAGAAAATTGTAAATGAAATGCAGGAAGTAAAAAAGATGATTGATACACTAGTAAATAATGGTCAACAAGCTTTACAAGCATTAGAAAGTTTTACACAAGAGGAAATTGACAACATTGTTCATGAAATGGCATTAGCAGGTGTTGATCAACATATGCCGCTAGCAAAATTAGCAGTTGAAGAAACTGGCCGTGGTGTATATGAAGACAAATGCATTAAAAATATTTTTGCCACTGAATATATTTGGCATAGTATAAAGCAAGATAAAACGGTAGGAATTATTCACGAAGATTCTCATGAAGAAATAATAGAAATCGCGGAACCTGTCGGTGTAGTAGCTGGGGTAACGCCAGTAACGAATCCAACGTCGACAACAATGTTTAAAGCGTTAATTGCGATAAAAACAAGAAATCCAATTATTTTCGCGTTTCATCCTTCCGCACAAAAATGTTCTGTGGCAGCGGCGAAAACAGTATATGATGCAGCGATGAAAGCTGGTGCACCAAAACACTGTATTCAATGGATTGAAAGACCGTCTGTTGAAGCGACGAAACAATTAATGAACCATGATGGTGTAGCACTCGTTCTAGCAACTGGAGGCGCTGGTATGGTGAAATCAGCTTACTCTACTGGAAAACCAGCGTTAGGCGTTGGGCCTGGTAATGTACCGTGTTATATAGAAAAATCAGCACATGTAAAACGAGCTGTTAATGATTTAATTTTATCGAAAACATTTGATAACGGTATGATTTGTGCATCGGAACAAGCAATCATTGTCGATAAAGAAATCTATGATGATGTTAAAACAGAAATGATTGAAAACAATTGTTACTTTGTAACAGAAGAAGAAAGAAAAAAATTAGAAAAGCTTGTTATAAATGAAAATACATGTGCAGTAAATAGTGATATTGTAGGGAAATCAGCACAGTATATTGCCGATTTAGTTGGGATTACTGTTCCTGAACATACAAAAATGCTTGTAGCTGAAATTCAAGGTATCGGAGCAGCATATCCGTTATCTCGTGAGAAACTGAGTCCAGTATTAGCTTGTGTGAAGGCGAATTCATTAGAAGAAGGATTTACATATTGCGAAGAAATGTTGAACCTCGGTGGTTTAGGACATTCAGCAGTTATCCATTCTACAAATAAAGATGTGCAAAAGCAATTTGGGTTACGTATGAAAGCTTGCCGTCTCATTGTAAATGCACCTTCATCACAAGGTGGAATAGGGGATATATATAATGGATTTATTCCATCACTTACACTTGGTTGTGGTTCATACGGAAAGAATTCAGTTTCCCAAAATGTAACAGCCACTCATTTATTAAATATAAAAAGGCTGGCAAATAGAAAAAAGAATATGCAGTGGTTCAAATTGCCACCAAAAATTTATTTTGAAAAACATGCTACAGCTTATTTAGCAAATATGCCTAATATTTCACGTGCATTTATTGTAACGGACCCTGGAATGGTTGAACATGGCTATGTCGATACAGTCGCGCACTATTTAAACAAGCATGCAAATGATGTGAAAGTTGAAGTTTTCTTTGAGGTCGAACCAGATCCATCAGATGAAACTGTTTTTAAAGGTGCGGAAATGATGAGAAGCTTTAAGCCAGATGTAATTATCGCACTTGGTGGTGGTTCAGCTATGGATGCAGCAAAAGGAATGTGGTTATTCTATGAGCATCCAGAAACGACATTCTATGGCATTAAACAGAAGTTTTTAGATATAAGAAAACGTACATGTAAATATCCGGAATTAGGAAATAAGGCGCAGTTTGTTGCGATTCCAACGACATCAGGAACGGGATCAGAAGTGACACCATTTGCGGTTATTACAGATAAGAAAAATAATATAAAGTATCCGCTTGCAGATTATGAATTAACACCAGATGTAGCAATTGTTGATCCGCAATTTGTAATGACAGTACCACCACATGTAACAGCAGATACTGGTATGGATGTTTTAACACATGCAATTGAGGCGTATGTGTCTGTTATGGCAAATGACTATACAGATGGATTAGCATTAAAAGCTATTGATCTCGTATTCAAATATTTACCGAGAGCATATAAAGATGGAAATGATGAAGAAGCAAGAGAAAAAATGCATAACGCTTCTGCAATTGCAGGTATGGCATTTGCAAATGCTTTCCTCGGTATTAATCACAGCTTAGCACATAAAATTGGACCAGAATTCCATATTCCGCACGGACGCGCAAATGCCATTCTAATGCCGCATGTAGTCCGCTATAATGCTATTAAGCCAAGAAAACACGCATTGTTCCCAAAATATGAGCACTTTGTGGCAGATGAAAGATATGCACATATAGCGAGAATGCTCGGGCTTCCAGCAAGCTCGGCAGCAGAAGGGGTGGAATCACTCGTCAAAGCAATTATTGAGCTTGGAAAAAGCTTAAATATTGATATGAGTATTGCAGGACAAGGAGTAGATAAAGAGCAATTTGAAGAGGTTGTTGGAGTATTAGCAGAAAGAGCTTTTGAAGATCAATGTACAACTGCTAATCCAAAGTTGCCGCTTATTTCAGAACTGAAAGAAATTTATATGGAAGCATATAAAGGTGAATAATGATTAAAAAAGAGCCGCAGTAAAGCGGCTCTTTTTTTATTGGAAAACATCTCCCAGAATGGCTGTATTTACTGGTCTTTCAGTTTCATAGAATATGATACAGTGAAATGGAGGAGTGAGAATATAATGAAAGAATTAAAAGGAAAAATAGAAGACTATACTCGGTTCGGACAAATTCTTCTCGCTGTAAGTACATTGTTAATGGTTGGCTTGTTGATTCCGAATGGAGCAAAAGAGACAATCCAATTTTTTGTTATGATGGGGAGCATCGTTATATTTTTAAGTTTATCGTTCTTTTTCTTTCAGCGTGTGAAAGTGATGCGTGACCAGCTAGAGGAAAATGAATGTGAATAATATTGTTAACTAGAGCGCGGCGAAAAGAAAAAATCTTTTTGTCACGCTTTTTGTTTTTTGTAGAAAAATGTATGCGTTTCGTGTTGACAATGATAATCCTTATCAATTAAAGTAGAATAGTAGTTAATGATTATCATTATCAATTAGAGGTGAAGGAATGAAAAAATCTATTACGCTATTTACAGCGATTTTATCTATTTTTTTCTTGTTAATAGGTTGCAGTGCCAAAGGGGACGAAAAAGCGTCTGCAACCAAAACAGAAAAAGGAAAAGAGAAAATCGAAATTACCGACCTATCAGGAAGAAAGGTAACATTCGATAAAGTGCCAGAAAGTTTTGCAACATTAAGTATGGGGGACATGGATATTATTCATGCTTTAGGTGGAAAAATAGTAGGTCGCCCGGATACGAAATTAACTCTTCCAGAGGAGTTAAAGAAAGCACAAGTAATTGGGAATGCACATCAACCGAATTTTGAGCAAATTGCTAGTTTAAAGCCCGATGTACTTGTTGCTAACAATGGATTCCAAAAGAATGTGCCAACGGTTGAAGGACAAGGAACGCAAGTTATCATTTCTTCTGCGAATTCTGTAAAAGATATTCAAAAGAATATTGAATTATATGGAACGGTAATGAAGAAAGAAGATAAAGCAAAAGAAATTAATCAAAAAATGAATGATCAAATGAAGAAATATGAGAAAAAGAGCGATGTGAAAGCATTGCTAGTGTATGGCGCACCAGGTACTTATTTAGCGGCATTACCAACATCTTTATCAGGTGATATTTTAGAAAAAACAGGCGGAAAAAATATTGCTTCTGATTTTCCAGAAACGAAAGAATATCCGCAATATGCACAGCTAAGTGTAGAACGTATTATTGAGGCGAATCCAGATGTGATTTATTTAATTACACACGGAGATCCAAAAAGTGTGAAAAAAGCATTCGAAGGCGAAATGATGAAAAATGAAGCGTGGAAAAATTTAGAGGCAGTAAAACAAAACCGCGTAGTTATTTTGCCACCTGATTTATTTGGATCTAATCCTGGTACAAAAGTTACAGAAGCAATGGACTTTATGTATAAAAGTATACAAGATGTAAGGAAATGATACGTATGGAAAGTAGTGAAGTAGTAAGAGAAAAGGAACATCCTTTTGCGAAAAAAAGATGGATAATAGCAGTTACTTTAGTTATATTAACAATCCTAGGTCTCTTGTACGGTCTTTTCGCAGGAAGTTTATCCTTTTCTATACGAGATATTTTAACAGGTATACAAGAGGAAGGTTCGACAGTTCATCGAATTGTATGGGATCTTCGCATACCGAGAGTGCTTATTGGGTTTATAGTAGGAACATGTTTAGCTGCATCTGGTACACTGCTACAAGGGGTTATGAGAAACCCTCTTGCAGATCCTGGTATTATCGGAGTTTCATCTGGAGCAGGCCTTGTAGCAATTGTCATCATGATTTTATTCCCACAGCATCTAGCTTTTTTACCACTAGGGGCGTTTTTAGGAGCTTTCATAACAGCGATGGTTATTTATGCTTTATCATGGCAAAAAGGGGCACCACCTTCAAGAATCGTCTTAGTAGGGGTGTCGATCAATGCATTAATTGGTGCAGCAACGTCAGCATTAATGTTATTACATAGTGACAAAGTACAATCGGTGTTACCGTGGTTAGCGGGCGGTATTGGTGGTGTAAGTTGGGCACATTTAAACATGATTATTTATTATGCAATATTCGCCATTATATTAGCTTTCTTTGGTATTAAGCATATTCGAGTGTTAATGCTTGGAGATGAAATGGCAAAGTTATTAGGACATAATGTGGAAAAAAGTCGGTTTTATTTAATCGTAGTAAGTACATTATTAGCTGGAATTGCAGTAAGTGTGTCTGGTCTTATTGGATTTGTCGGTCTTGTCGTACCACATATGCTACGTTTATTAGTTGGAAATGATTATAGATATTTGCTACCTTTATCATGCCTTGGCGGCGGGGTATTACTTGTTTTTGCGGATGCAATAGCTCGAAGTTGGTTTGACCCAATCGAATTGCCTGTTGGTATTTTACTGTCCTTCTTAGGTGGTCCGTTCTTCTTATATTTAATTCATAGAGGAGGAAAACAAAGTGATTTCCGTTAACAAAGTGTTTTACGCACACTCTGAAAGATTTCAAATGCAAAATATGAATGTACATATTAAGGCTGGAGAAATCGTTAGTTTAATTGGTCCGAATGGATCGGGAAAATCTACTTTGCTTCGTTTAATAGCAAGGCTACTGAAACAAAGCGAAGGGGACATCATTTTAGATGGGAAAAATATTCATATGATGAAGAGTGCTGATGTAGCGAAGCAATTAGCAATGTTACCACAAATGCATGATCATCAATTAGATTTAACAGTGAAAGAACTAATTGAGTTCGGAAGAGGTCCACATAAATCATGGAGTAGCCGCTTAAATAAAGAAGATGAAGAAATTGTTGATTGGGCATTGTCTGTTACAAATCTTGAAGGGTATGAATATCGTCTTTTACATTCTTTATCAGGAGGGGAACGGCAACGTGCTTGGATTGCGATGACGCTAGCGCAACGTACAAATGTCTTATTATTGGATGAACCAACAACCTTTTTAGATATCGTTCACCAGTTGGAAGTAATGGAACTTGTGAAACGATTAAATAAGGAGTTTGGAATGACAATTATAATGGTTTTACATGACATTAACCAAGCTGCTCAATATAGTGATCGTTTACTTGTATTAAAGCGAGGAAAGATTCAGTATGATGGTATACCAGAAGAAGTACTATGCCATGAAATGTTTCAACATGTATTTGGCATAGATGTAGATATTTTTCAGGGAAGTAACAAGCCTTTTTTTACACCGAAACGAATTTCTAAAAGGGGAGAAGAGCGATGCAAACAGAAGAGCGTACTACCACTGAATTAGTAAGAGAATTTGTTATGGCAGCTCACGGGGATTTAGAGAAAGTACAAGAGCTATTGGTTGAATCACCAAGCTTACTTCACGCTTCTTATAATTGGGGTGGATCAGATTGGGAAAGTGCGTTAGGGGCATCGGCACATGTAGGTCGTAAAGATATTGCTCTTTATTTACTAGAAAAGGGTGCTCGGATGGATATTTTTGCATCAGCTATGCTTGGTGAATTAGAAGTTGTACAAGCTATTTTAGTAGCTCAACCAGAAGCATTGCGTGCATCTGGCCCTCATGGTATTTCTCTTCTTCAACATGCACGAATGGGTGGAGAGAAATCTAAGCGTGTATATGATTATCTAGCAATACTATCTTAATGAACGAAGGAAGTTCTTATGAGCGGTAAACTTTTCACTTGAAACAATTGGAAAGTTTACCGCCCGTTAGAACGGGATAAGTATCTAGTATATTTGAAAATCCTACACCCCCCTCAATTGTAGTTTTCTTTATGCTAGTTATGATATGGATGCAGTGGACAATATTTGTCTACTGCTTTTTTTAGTTATTTAGAATGAATATTGTGTATTTTATCGTTGGTTCATTTATCCCGCTATTTTCCAGGCAGTAAGACTCTTGCCTAAAAATTCAGTTAAAGCAAAGAAGTTAGACGGGAGATCCACTGCCCGTAAACGTCCGATTGGTAAAGGCTAATAATCAGTGGGGTGAACAAAATTCCCCACTGATTAAAGTTTCATTTTATAATAAATAGTAACATACCGTATACATACAAAACATGATCGTGAAATGAAGAATAAATTAGTGGAAAGGAGTGCCAGCATGTTTCATACAGAACGTTTACAAATTCGCAAATATACAATGGATGATTTACAGTTCTACGCTTCACTATGGGGGAACGAGAAGGTAATGCGTTATATTGGAAATGGGACATTAAAAACATATATGCAGTGTAAAAAAAGTCTGGAGGAATGGGTGATTCCTAGCTATAAAAACGGTCTCGGTTTATTTGTATTGATTGAAAAGGAAACGGGAACAAGAATTGGTCATGCAGGGCTGGTAAAGCAGAAAATAGATGGAAAAGAGGAAATTGAAATTGGTTATTGGTTACTTCCTCAGTATTGGGGAAAAGGGTATGCAAAAGAAGCGGCGGCAGCATTTCGTGACTATGGTTTCCAAGCATTACGAATGAATAAATTAATTTCTCTTATTAATCCGAATCATCCTGCCTCAATATTTGTTGCTAGAAAAACTGGGCTCAGCTACGAGAAAACAACGTCATTTCATGGAATCGATGCTCTAGTTTATTCTATTAAGCGTGTTGGATGAAAAAATTACTTTTTTAAAGGTAAATTGCATTTTTTGAAGAATGGTATATAAAAATAAAGGGAGGGGTTACATGTACATTTATCATAATGGACTTATTATTCGTGAGGGAACGAGTAGTGTACCAGCATATGCAATTAAAGCTTTATTTGAAGATGCCGGTTGGAGTAATGATAATATCCCTTCTTGGCAAATTGAAAAATTTACGATAGCATTCGAAAATTCAACATGGGCTTTCACAATTTGGGATGAGGAAGAGATGATTGCGATGGTTAGAGTCATTTCTGATGGAATTATGATTGCGAACATAGTAAATTTAGTTGTGAAGTGTGAATATAGAGGGAAGGGATTAGGTAAGAAGCTTGTAGCTCTTTGCCTGCAAAAACTTCCCCACGGTGATTGGTTTGCGCATACATCAGCGAACAATTTTGATTTTTATAGAAGCTGTGGATTTGAAGTTAGAGAGCTATCGAGAAATGGAACATGTGCGTATTATGGATATCAAGTCGCAAAAAGAGATGGTCACCGATAAATGAATGGAAAGTAAAAAAGTATAGCGAGGTAATTTTGAGACTTTTGATAATAGAGAATGGATTGAGGCTCGTTTTATGATAAAATAAAAGAAAATTCTGTTTATTATTAGGGGGATAAAAATGAGTGTAAAAGCTGGGGATGTATTTAAATATGAAAGAAGATTTACTGAGGAAGAAGTTTTTGAATTTGCAAATATTACCGGTGATAAAGGTAGACACCATGTGGAATACGATGAAAATGGAAGATTAATGGTTCATGGTTTATTGACTGCTAGCATTGGGACGAAAGTGGGAGAAGAGTTACATTACATAGCAAGAGAATTAGTAAGTGAGTTTATTAGACCAGTTTTCACAGGAGATACGATCACTTGTGAACTAACTTTAACAAATGTTGAGCAAATGGAAGGCTATAAAAAAGTTTCAATCGAGTCAGTTTATCGCAATCAGCATGAAAAGACTGTACTAGTTGGGACAAGTTATGGAATTATAAGGGGATAAAAAAGAAGCCTGTTTAACAGGCTTCTTTTTTATTATTTAGTAAACACGTTTTCGATTTTCTGCATAACTAGAGATGAGTAATAATGCAGTTTCTTCTCCTATATTACGAACAATATGAGGAACGCATGCATTCCATGAGAAAGAATCACCTTCTTCTACAATTGCAATATCTTCACCGTGCTGAACTTCTAATTTTCCGCGTAATACAAGGTGACATTCTTCCCCTTTATGGGCATTTGGTGAATTTTCTTTCGGGAATCCAGTAGGGATTTCTACTAAAGATAGGCGAAGGCCCCCTTGCTCCGCAACATGTTCAATTCTTTGCTCATCTTTGCCGTATACACTGTATTTCCGTTCTTCTTTTTTGACAATTTTTAATCGATCTTTTTGCTCTAACAATAAATAGGGAAGGGGAACGTTTAAAAAATTGGAGATCGTTTCTAAAGTTGAGATAGATGGTGATGTTTTATTATTTTCAACCTGACTCATAAATCCTTTAGAAAGACCTGTTCCCTCACAAATTTGTGCGATTGTTATGCCCCTACGTTGACGAATTTCACGTATTGCAGAACCAATATTCATAAAATCAAGCTCCTTTTTGTAAACAACTATTTGTATCATAGCAAAAAAAATATATTTTTTCCCAGTGAAAATGAATTGACGAATAAAAAAAATTAGTGTATGTTTTGTAATGTGAATAAAAGTTTTGTATAAGAAAACTATAAAGGAGAGAAAGAAATGAATCAACATATTGGTAACTTAATTATTCGTATCGTGTTAGGGGTAACATTCTTCATGCACGGTTTAACAAAATTCCAATCAGGAATTGACAATATTGCAGGGTGGTTTACAAGCATTGGTTTACCAGGAGGACTTGCATACGGTGTAGCAACATTTGAATTAGTTGGAGGCCTATTATTAATTCTAGGTTTAGGTGTAAGATATATTGGATTATTATTTGCGCTTGTTATGGTTGGAGCAATCGTAAAAGTGAAATGGTCAGCTGGTTTATTGGGAGATGGAAAAAATCCTGGTTTCGAATTAGAACTTGCATTATTAGCAATGGGTGCATATTTATTTGTTGCAAAAGCTGCTGGTTTTGTAGATAATTTCTTAAAAGAAAAAATGTCAAAGAAGAACTAATTTAAATGGGGGGGCTAACAAGATGAGTTTTCAACTTCATCCCGATACAACACTTGATGTTGTTCATTTATACGTATCTAATGTAAAGAAATCACTAGAGTTTTATACGGAAGTACTAAGTATGAAGGTGCTAAAAGAAGAAGAAGCAGTCGTTACATTTGGGAATGAAAATGATGAACCACTTCTTATCATTGAAGAAAAGAAAGAAGCTTTTCCGAAACAAAGAGGAAGAACAGGGTTATATCATTACGCAATTTTATTACCAAGTAGGCAGGATTTAGCGAATGTTCTTCGTCATCTTGTAGAGATGGTATATCCACTACATGGCGGAGCCGATCATTACTTTAGTGAAGCTCTTTATTTAGCTGATCCAGATGGAAACGGGATTGAAATTTATCATGATCGACAAAAAGAAGTTTGGCGTGATGAGAATGGAGAACTCCCATTTGTTAGTAACCCGTTAGCTGGTGAAGAATTATTACAGCAAGGAAGTACATGGAATGGATTTCCAGCTGGTACTGTGATGGGGCATATTCATTTCCATGTAGCTGATTTAGAGGAAGCGAAACGTTTCTATGTTGATGGTCTTGGTTTTGAAGTAACGATCCCAGCTCGTAATGGAGCGTTGTTCGTATCAGCAGGTGGTTATCATCACCATATCGGTTTAAATACGTGGCAAGGTGAAGGGGTACCACCGCAAATGCCAGGTTCTGTTGGTTTAAAATATTTCACAATTGTACTAGCGGATGAAAAACAAAAAGAGCAAGTATGTGAAAGCTTAAAAAATATTGGCAAGATTGCTACGTACAAAGATGGAATATTACAAGTCGAGGATCCATTTGGACATTGTATCCATTTCAAAATAAAAGGAGAAGCCTAAAAAGGCTTCTCTTTTTTATTTTCTTATAATTGCGTTTTCGTTTTGTAAAAATAGTTCATCAAATTGTTTTGCAAGCTCAAAATCTAGTTTCGTTAAACCTTTTGCATTCCAAGATGACAAAGTAATAATAACTGCTTTATACTGGATAAGGATAAATGGATGGTGATTATGTTCTTCTGATAGTTTGGCGGCTTCAGAGACAAATTCGACTCCTTTTAAGTAGTCGGAAAACATATATTTTCGTTCAATCCATTTCTCATCTTTTACCATCCATTTATCTACCTTCAATAATTCCTCGTGAACTTCTTCTTCAGTTAATCTTAGCATCATTTTTCACATCCTTTACTGGAAGTAACGCAAGACCATTGTTAATAAGGCGTGTTACAGCTTCGTCAGTTGTGAAAGTAGAAAGTTGATGTAGTAATGCTGCAGATGTTTCATGCCCTTTGTTATGCTCTAAAAGTAACTCTAATACTTCAAGGCGCAGCAACCATTCTTTCGCATAAAATTTATTTAATACTTCTTGAATTGCTACTAATTGATCGATATGCGCTTCGTGTAAAATCCCCTCACTTCGAATATCTCGAACTGTTTGATACATACGTTCAAGTTCATTCAGTACAAGTGGAGCAGGAATTTCTTGAACTTCTTCATCCATTGGGAAAAATGCTGCTGCATCTGCGGCACCTGGGAATACTGAAGTGATTTGTGAGCCAACAGCCATATCAAATGCGCCCCATGAAGCATCAAATAAAACGCGGGCGTTATAAGTAACTGTGCAATCGATAAAGGAAATAAGAGCAATTTTCTTATCGTTTTTTACAATATCTGTTACTGTTCCTTTTACATGAATACCACTTGCAAAAGTAAACTCAGCGATAGTTCCAATTGTAATTCCTAATGATTGTAGTTGTTCGTCTGTACAATTTTCTAATGCAATATTTTCAGTGAGTAATCCAATTGGTGTTCCAAATCCGTCACTGTGTACAGAAGTAGAATGATTCGCTAACTGTTTATTATGAAGTGCTAATGCCGTTGGCGAATTTGTTCGCATGTAAATTAATTCACCTGCATCGTTTTCAATTGTCTCGCTAAATGTACCTGTAATTTGTAATCCGCTATTTAGCTCAGCTGTTGCATAGTTCTCAGAGCGAATTGCTTTTTCTAAACCTTCTTTTCCACCTGTTTTAAAGGCCATTGTTTTAGAAAATGTTTCAAGCGCATCTGTTAATTCTTCAAAGGACTTGCAAACGAATAGTTGTGGTTGCATTTTTGTTACGTCATAAGTTGTCCCTGTACATGCTTCGATAGAAAATGGAACTTTTTCTACAGCGTCTGTTAAGCAATGTTTGCTTTCGCCAACAGAAGAAAGGAGACCAGCACCATATATTTTTGGATCATCTATATTTCCAATCAATCCATATTCTACTGTCCACCAGAAAAGA
>NZ_JAKUEU010000100.1:0-16308 GCF_022663075.1 Bacillus cereus group sp. BfR-BA-01441 | reverse complement strand
CTGCATTTCACCTGTTTTACTATTTAGCACATTTAAACCGTTTGTTACTTTGCCTGATCCATCTACTAATTTATTAGATCCATCTGCTAATTTCTGAACTCCATCCTTCATCTCCCCAGATTTCCCTTGAAGTGTATGAAGGCCATCCGTCACTTTACTTGAACCATCATGCAGCTCACTTGATCCGTCGTGTAGTTTATTTGCTCCTTCCGCCCCATCTGCTAATCCTTTTGAGACGTCTTGAATGGAATCAAACATTTTCTCTGCATATGTTTTCGTTAACGTACTTGATACTTCAGTTTTAATCTTTTCAATGGCTGTTCCTCCAATTTGTGAAGATAAGAAGTTTAAACTTTCGTTTGGAATGTACTCTAAGTTTAATGGCTTTGGATTGTCTTTTAGTAACGTTGTAGCGTTACTTGAGAAGTCATCTGGAATGCGCACTAACATGTAATACTTTCTACCTTCCATTCCTTTCTTTGCTTCTTTTTCACTTACGAACTCCCATTTAAAACTTTTATTATCTTTTAAATTATCAACGAGCCCTTTTCCGACCTCAATTGGTTTCCCATCAAATACTGCGCCTTTATCTAAATTGACTACTGCAACTGGTAAGTCATCTAACTGTTTATACGGATCCCAAAAGGCCCACAAAAACATCCCTGCATATAAAATCGGTACGAATAAGACCGCAATAATTGGAATTAATATTTTTTTACTTTTTATAATTTCCGTGAACTCTTTCCGAAGTAACTGATTACCTTTCATAATTTCTCCCCCTTTTATAAAATGACCAAAATGTTCATATAGTCATTTTTACCCAAACAAAAAGGCTATACTTGTTCATACATATGCCTTATCCCCGAATTTATTACTATGCAACTTTTTCTCATTATGATTATATTTTTTCTATATCCCCCCTTAACTTAAATATATGACCACATTGTTCATTCGGTCATTTTTTTATAAAATTAAAAGGATTATCTTAGTTTGACAATCCTTTTAGTAAATAAAGTTCAAATAACTCTGCAATTTTTTCTTTTTCTAGCGGTTCATGATTTTTTTCCCAATCAAAAATAAGCGATACATATAGACGAAGCATAATAAATGCTGTAATTTCTGGATCACATTTGCTAATTTCACCTTTTTCAATCGCAATCTTTAAATACGATTGAATAACAGAAACGATTTCCACATCAACTTGTTGCATAACTTCTTGTACTTCTTTCGTTCCCATATCGCGCTCTTCTTGAATTAATTTAATCATAAGCTGATGTTCTTTTCTAAATTCCAAGATGCTATATAATGCTCTATGTACATTTTCAAAAAATGAAACATCTGAACGAATTGCACTTTCTGCAACTTGCTTCATTTCTGTAATTAAATTAGAAATAATTTCACCAAATAACTCTTCTTTATTTTTGAAAAAAGTATAAATCGTTCCTTTCCCTACATTCGCTAACTTCGCTACTTGATCCATCGTTGTTGCTTTATAACCGAACGCTGAAAAAGACTTTGTTGCAGCTTCAATAATAGAACGTTTTCGATCTATCGCCACATCTTCACCTCCAAAAATGACCAATTGGATAATATAGTCAATCAGTACATCTTTGATATTACCACACGCTTACATTCTATACAAGTTCTCTTTTTATTATTTCCAGTATAAAAAAATTTCAGTCAGTGTATATCATACTTTCCATAGTTTATCAGAAGAAAAGAGAAAAGGAAAAGATGTTCTAGAGATATACATCTTAAGAACACCTTTTTGCTATTTCAACATAGAAAGCATAATTTTCTCTAGTTCTTCTTTATTTACATTCTTATCGAATACTGCTTCTCCTGGGTTCTCTAAACTATGATTAATAATAACGATTTGGTATGCACTATTTTTCCCTTTTGCTGGAACAATCATCTTCATACCTTGTAAATTACTATCCGAGTGATGAGTAGCGTAGAATATTTGATTCCCTTCTAGTTCGTACTTTTCTATATTTTCAGGCACTATAAACTGGTGGCTAAATGGGTCTTTGCTTTCCCCAAAAACTTGCGATTGAGAAATTGTATAATTTCCTTTTCCGTTCGTATATTCTAATTCAATAGTGAATTCCGGCTTTATCTTAAGATAATAATTCACCCTTTCGTCTTTTTGGGTATATCCTTTAATTGTATAAGTTGGCCTCTTAATTTGGAAATCAACATGTTGCTGCACTTCTTCAACTGTATATGTTAAATACCTCCCTACCTTATCCTCATAAGGAGTTGTTTTATTACGAATTTCTTTTAATTTTTCACGATTTTCTGTACTTAAGCGCTCTTCTTTCACCTCTTTTATATCCCCTTGGAAATTTTCGGGTAAGTTTAATCTAACTAATCCTTTTTTCTCGATCTGTAATACCTCTTTATATAACTGCACATAATTCTCAAACTCTTCCTTTGTTAAAGCTTTTTCAGCATGATATAAAAAGGCTGTTCGGTTTTCATATTGCCAGTTTGACATTCCCCACTCTTTTCTCGCCTTTTCCTCTGTACCAAATAATGTATCTACAGCATTTTGGAAAGCATCCTTTGACTGCTCTACTTTATCCTCTTGCTTTTCTTTTCCTTCCGTTGTACGTGCGTTGAATAAAGAAAGGGATGCTATAGCAACTATAGCAATAATCCCAAGTAAAGAAAGACGATACGATTTCTTTTGAAACTTTTTAATCATAACGATTCTCCTTTTTAGTGTTCGTTTATTTCTACTTAAATTTGCTAGGCTTGGTACTTGATAGGAATAATGTTCTAGAAGGGTAATAATTGTATGACCGTATGCAATTTGTTCCTCTTTATCTATAAAAGTAAGTGCATATGCATCACAGGCTAATTCTTGATCTTCTCGCATACAAAAATAGGCGTACCAAAGAATCGGATTGAACCAATTTAATAGGATTAAACTGTACATAATCCAATTTACAGCTACATCGTTTCTCTTAATATGAGCTAACTCATGGTAAAAGACATATTGTAATTGTTGTTCATTTAATACTTTCATATGTTTTTTTGATAGTAATACTTTCGGACGAAAGAAACTAAACACAGTTGGGCTCGCAATCTTTCCCGCTAGACGTAACGAAACTGCCTTCTTCATTTTCATAGACTGCTTACAGCGATTAAACACTGTAGTGACCTGTTCGTCCGTAATATCCGGTTGTTTCTTTATGTAAGAATATAAACGTCTATTTGTAAGAAACGTGATGGCTGCTACTATGATTACCCCAGCTAGCCACACATACAAAGCAAGTTTGTATAAAGAAAATGTAGTCTGTTTTTCCGAACTGACTTTTACTTCCGGTTCGCTAGTTTTTGTCACCATTTTAGAATTTGATTCCAATTCCACTTTTCGGTCGCTTTCTATGTTCACTATATTCTCAGTAGCCGGGATATTTTTTGGAATAACTTCCGATACGCTAGAACTATAAGAAAGTAATGAGTAAATGCTATAAGAGCTATCTGGCGACCACGGTAAAAGGAGTCTTATCATTAATACGATCCACAGCATATATTGCCACCGGGGGGTTAATTTATTTCTAAATAGAACTTTTATACATAAAATAAATCCGACTAATATGCTAGCCATAAGTGACGTTTCTATAAGCCAATCAAAAAAATGAGGAAGGTATACATTTATAAGCGTGTTTATCATTTTTATCGATCCTTCCTCTTATTCTCCTCTGTCTTCTCATCTAAAATGCGTTTTAATTCATTAATATCTTCTGAAGATAATTTCTCCT
The DNA here is from genome assembly GCF_022663075.1 of Bacillus cereus group sp. BfR-BA-01441. Lineage (NCBI taxonomy): Bacteria > Bacillati > Bacillota > Bacilli > Caryophanales > Bacillaceae > Bacillus > Bacillus cereus group sp. BfR-BA-01441. Next base: position 12,535 of record NZ_JAKUEU010000100.1, on the reverse strand, counting down.
CTTTTAAGAAATTAACAAGTAATGGCTTAAACGCTGCACCGCAAAAACGTTTTAGTAAAGATTTCGTTTCCACTTGCAAATAATTATCTTGTGATACTAACGGATAATAAGCGTACATACGCCCTTTATCTTGATGGTAAGAAACGGCTTCCTTTTGTACTAATCGATTAATTAATGTGCGGATTGTTTTCGGTTTCCAGTCCATTGCATCTTCCAGTTCTTCTATAATTTCATTCGCTGTTTGCGGAGAACTCGACCAAAGTACTTTCATAATTTCTAATTCCGCTTCAGATATTTTAGGTAATTGATTTGTCATCGTATGTTTCACTCCTAAGTATTACATTTGTAATCTATAATTAAGATTACAAATGTAATACTTAATTGTCAACCATATTTTAGAAAAATTAATTTCAGCTAAACCTTACTTCACAACAACAAAATTCCTCTTTTTCAAATAATCAAATAAAAAAACAAGAAAATCTTTACAATTAATAGTAATATAGAAAATAGACAAGTTTATCAAAATAGTGGAGGCTTTTTCAGTCATGATGCGTGCGCTTCGTTTAAATATAAAGCAAGCTTTTTGTAATCGTGTTTCTTTAATTATTATGTTTAGTGGATTTGTTCTTATTTGTATTTATCATTATTATTATGTAATTCGTTATTTAGGAGACGCTGCGAATGGACCTATATCGACGGATATTAAATGGATTGGATTTCGTGGAAATGAAATGGATGTTTATTTATTATTAATGCCAGTTATTGCAAGTCTTCCCTTTAGTACAAGTTATAACTCGGATAAGTCCGATGGTTTTAAACCGTTTGTCAGTAAAGAAATTTCTTTATTTTCTTATTCAGTAACGAAATATATCGTTACATTTTTTTGCGGCGGACTTCTTTATACATTTCCATTCATCTTATCGTTATTATTTTGCAAATTAACCATTCCAGACGGAGTACCAACGGCTGGTTCAGGCATTATAAATGATAACGGGATGTTCGCAAACTTATATGAAACTTCTCCCATCACTTACATTGCTGTATATATCGGAATTAATTTTTTATTTGCAGGTTTGATGGCTCTTTTAGGACTTGCTGCATCTGCATGGTCCCAAAAGGACTATATGGCGCTTCTATTTCCATTTGCAACTACCTCTATTCCTTACGTCCTGCTAAATACGGTACTCCCTACAATAGGCGGAGCACCTATTCATTTATATGATCCAAGGCAGCCGCTGCATGGCATGTCACCATATATTTTGACAATACAATGTGCCTTCTTCCTCTTCGTTAGCTTAATCATGTATATACAAGGAGTAAAACGTGATAGAAAAAAATATAGAAGAAGGTTGCAAAAAAGAGAGCGGTGCAGAAAAGCGTTTCAAGTATAATAAACCCCTAATTTCCTTACTATATTGGAAATTAGGGTTTTATTTACTATTCACTTACGGTGTACCTGCCAATCCCCATAAAATAACAACCGCTACAAAATAAATCGCTTTAATCGCTATTACTAAACATAATGAAACAATTGCATATTTACTTAATTCTCTTCTTGCACCTATTAAAGTGAAAATAACCGCCAAACTAAATGTTATATAAGAAGCTGCTGTATGTATTAAGTTATACGTAATATCTAGATTGCTTGTAAGTCCTGTTATATCAGCTACAAACTGAAGCATGATGATCGTACTAAAAAAAATTGCAAACTGATTCATTACCTTTCCATTTATTTGTAACTGCATTGTTGTCCCCCTTATTAAAAACTAAATATTCAATCAATTTTATCATTAGATTACAAAAAAAGGAATCATCTCTTTATACTATTCTATAACGATGCAAACAAAGAACGCTTAGTTACCTAAGCGTTCCTTTCTTTAAGAAGCTTTCTTCAAATCAATTTGAGCAAGTACTGGGTCATGGTCGCTTACACGTCCGTGCTCTTTCATTATATTTGAGTTTAAGTGCACTGGATCTACAATTGTGTGTGGTGCGATATTATTTGTTACTAAAATATGATCTAACACTTGTGCATTTCCTTCGTGAATGTACGTGTAACGATTCTCTTTTGGCACTGTGTTTAACATATCTTTTAAGATTGTTCCCTCTAGTGTTTTTAGTGGTTTAGAGAATTCGAAATCGTTCATATCACCTAACACGACAACTGGTGCATTCGTATTCTTTTTCTGAATTCCTTGCACGAAATGATTTACTTCTTGTGCTAACTGAATTCGTTTGTCTTCACTTTTTAATACGAGCGGCTGCACTTTTCCAAATGGCGTTGCATCTCCTAGTTTTGAGTTTAAGTGATTTGCAACGACAACAATGTTTTGTCCTTGGAACGTAAATTCTGCCGCTAACGGTTTACGTGTACTTTCAAATAATGGATTTTCGTCTCCAATACGAACAACATTTTTATCAAGTAACTTTGGTACCGGCGCTAATTTCACGCGTGATGGATTATAGAAGAAGCCGACGCGAATATTCGCTCCTGGTGCTCCTCCGTCTTGATTATTGTTTGGAGCGATTTCTACATACTCATACTTCGGTCCACGAATTTCTAGAACTGCATCAATGATACGTTTTGCGCTTAATGACGCATCTGTTGTACCGTCATTAATTGATCCGTTATTATCTTGCATTTCCTCTACACCGATAATATCTGGCATTTTTAAGTTGTATTTAATAGAATACGCTAGCGCTTTTACCTTTTCATCTGTTGTTTCTTTTTTATTCGCTGAGAAGTTTTCAATGTTATATGTAGCAACCGTTAACTTATCAAGACGTGGCTGAATATTTGCGCCTACTTGCTTAAATCCACCATCCACTACAGCTGGCAGTTCTGTTATTGGCGAAATACGGAAAGAACCGTAATCATATCCTACTACCCCTGTTATATCTCCAGTGAAAGTATCTCCTACTTTTGCTACATAATCGCGAGGTACTTTTACAGAAAGACGCTCTGGGTTTAATTGGTTTTCATCTAATAGAGGTGTGCCATATTGTGTTACTATTTTATCTCCACCATTTTTTACTGTTACATATAAATTTCCATTTTTCTGAGGTGCAATAATTTTTGGTGTTGGCATCGTAACACGCATGCCTTCTATACTTTCATAAAAGTCGATTGCATCTTCATTTGGATCAAATAAACCGAATGCATCATTATCAATAATCTGGTCCGGGATTTTCACACCGTTTTCCCCAAGTACAATCGGTGCTGGCAAAGATTGATCTTTTGCGATTACAGCAACGCGACTCGCCTTAATTTCTGTCGTCGTTAAGTCTGTTTCAAATCGCTCTGCATATCCTGGTCCAACATATTCTTCTACTACTCCATCAACTTGAATAAGATCTCCTACTGCTACATTCGCATCTTTTTTATATACGTACATACCTTCTGAAGTAGCTGGATCATTATCTGGCTGATTGTCTTCTATATAAAAGCCGTTTTTATCAAGCGCTGTGACAACGCCTTCCACATTGTTTACTTTCTTCCCGTTGTAAGGAGACATATGTGATTTTCCTTGAATGTCATGAATACGAACTGGTTCATTATTTACGATAATAAATGAAAATGTCGAAATTGCTGAAGAAGTAAGTCCTTCTTTTTCTGCGATTGCTTTCACTACACTATTTTCATTCACTATAATTTGTCCATTATAAAGAACACTTTTATTAGTAGGATTAGAGCCATCTAACGTATAGTAAATCGTTGCACCTTCTGTATTCGTCGTTAATGTTACCGCTGTTCCTTTAGCAACTTCTCCACCGTTCGGTGAAGCTACTACATCGCTAACACGGTTTTGTCCTTCACCTTGAAACTTATAAGCTGTTACTGATTTTAAACCTGGGTTACTAAAATATAATTCAAGAGTCCCAGTCAAACTAACTTTCTTCCCGATATTTTCAGGGTGATCTTTTACATTCACTGCCGTTCTCACATCACCTTTTGGCAACTGAACGGGCATGATTTTGTCTGGATTCGTTTCGTTTGGCGAATCTGCAATTGCTACGTTTGTATCATCAAACTTAGCTGGATCCTTCGTATATTTAGAAGAACTTTGCGTATATCCGACAATATATCCTTCCACAATCCCCTTCGTTTTCCCTTGCTGCTTAAATACTTGAATTGCTTTTTCTACTGACATAGAAGCAGTTTCTTCTGCTTGCGCTAAAGTTCCAGTAAATGAAAGCAATAGCAAGAATGATAAAAAGACGCTTAACAATTTCTTCACAGCCATTTTCCTCTCCCTATTTCATATTTTCTCAGCATTTCTATCATAACAAATGATTCGTTATATAGAACTATTTTTCGACAAATTTTACAAAAGATTTATTTAATTTACAAGCTTTCAAACTATAATACAAAATAATAATTTTACACCTTCTACAAATGCACTCTATAATGTTAGAGAGAGAAAACAGAAAATATCGACATTTGATTGGCATGTAAAATGGATTCATTTGAATAGGAGTGATTGGATGGAAGTGCAAACAGAAACATACCGCGCAGCTATGAATGGAACATTAGAACGTCATTTTTCAGATATGATTGCTGTTATACCAACTAGAATTACAATTGAGCAGTTAAAACAACGGCTAGAAAATATCGCTACTAAAGTTGATGAGTTAAAAATTGTTTATAGTGATGAGACAAGCCTTATTGTTGAGTTACATATGGATGAAACAATCATACCGTATGAACTGCATATTGATGAGGCGAATGACCCAGAAGAATATAAAATGTACAATAGACAAGATTCTACAATTGTAGATCGTAATTTTGAAGATGCGGCTTTCGGTACTGAAATTTTCACTCGTACGCTATTTGTAGGCGATGTACTCGACTGCTTTTTCCAGCAAATACAATTTTTATGGAACCTCGCCCCAGATTTGTTATTTGTAATCGATTCAAGTGCAGCAATGAAAGTGATATCTAGAAACTATATTGAATATCACGTTGAAAATGAATTATTACCTGACATTCCTGACTTATACGTTATTCATTCCGTTTATGAAGACGATAAAGAAGGCGAGCCTACGCAATATTGGTTTCATACACACGGCCTTTTAAGAGCGGGCGTAACTGAAATAGAGTTAATTATTCCAAATCGCATTTCTTCCTACTACGGCATTGGCGATCTCTTTCAAACATTTGCTAATAATGCCGTTGAGAATGGACAAGTCCCTATGAATGAGCCTATCGTTATCGCGCATAGTCAGCAAGGTTCTATACATACAGTCGCTGTTCCGTGGGAGAAAGGATTATCTTATATAGGGCATAAAACGAGTATGGACCAATTATCTTCAATCAAGGATGAAGAAGTGAAATTACAGCCAATAGATGCACAAAATACATTCTTAGGCGGAATGGATGCCCGAGATGAATACCATCAATCTCCATCCGTTCTCTTATTCAAATTTAATACTTCAGAAGAATATATTGAAAGTTTTTTCAAAGAACACGAGGAAGCTACAGGGCTCACGTTCTATAAAACAAATAGTGAAACCGATCGTATGGCTTATAATGCGAAAAATACTTTCGGGTATTTCAGCAACATTTTTCAAATTGAAAAATCCAATGAAGAGTTTCGTTTTCTCGCTAAGTTTGGTGTTTCCTATGAAGAGGGTAAAAGCGAACATATGTGGTTTGAAATGCAACATATTACAGAAGACCTGATTCAAGGAATACTCATCAATGAACCATATTTTATAGAAGATATGAGTGAAGGAAATAGTTATCATTTAGATTTTGATAACTTAACAGATTGGGTTATTTATGCAGGAGATGCTGTTATAAAGCCAAATAACTTATATATGTTTATTGGCGAATAAGTATTTTATATAATAAACGAAACGCCTTCAATATGATTGAAGGCGTTTCTTATAATTTATTGTGCGATTAATTCAGCATCTATTACTTTCTCCAAATGAGATAATACACGCTTTGCAGCTTCCTCACCTTGATTCATACAGTCTGGAAGTCCAGCACCAGCATAGGAGCTACCTGCCAAGTATATACCTGGCAACTCTTTCTCCATAAATGTTGTGAGCTTTTTCATTCGCTCGTTATGGCCTACTGTATATTGAGGCATCGCTTCTTTCCAGCGACTTACGATTGTAAACTCTGGATCCTCTGTAATATCCATCGTCTTCCTTAAATCTTCTAGTACGAGCTGAACGAGTTCTTCTTCAGTTTGTTCTACAACCGCTTCATCACCAGCACGTCCAACGTAACAGCGAAGGAGTGTTTTTCCTTCTGGCGTTGTATGTGGCCATTTTTTATGCGTCCACGTACATGCTGTAATGGTGTAATCGCTATTTCGTGATACGACAAATCCTGTACCATTAATATCGCGCTGGATTGCAGACTTTTGGAAAGCAAGTGCCACATTCGCAACGGATGTGGCTGGAATATTACGGAAGAAACGAAACTGCTTGTACTGAGCAAACATGGACGGCAATACTTTATGCGAAGTTGCCACTACGATGGCGTCCGCTTCTATTTCTTTTCCGTTACTAAGAGTAATCGTATAACCATCACCCTGTTTTGCAACTTTTTCAATGCGAGTTCCCTTTATTATCGTACCTTCATGCATCTTTGCTTCGAGAGATTCTACGATAGATTCTAAACCTGTTTTCACTGTTTGGAACATTCCCTTTTTCGGTTCAGCTTTCTCTTCTTTCGGAGCGAGCGTACGCATACCGAGTGAAATACTGCGATGTTTCTGCTCAATTTGATACATTTGCGGGAATGTTGACATTAAGCTCATTTCATCAATATCCCCTGCATAAATACCCGATAATAACGGCTCTATTAAGTTTTCAACCACTTCGTTTCCAAGACGATGTCTGAAAAATTGTCCGAGTGATTGGTCAGATACTGGCTTTGACCTCGGCATTAATAGATCAAAGCCAGCTCTTAGTTTACCAATTGGGGAGAACAGCCCGGAAAATAGAAACGGCGTAATTTGCGTTGGAATTCCCATCATTGATCCATTCGGCATTTTATGTAACCGATTGTTTACAAGGATAAATGATTGACCGGCTTGATTATTTACAAGTTCATCGCCAAGACCTAATTCTTCCACTAATCTAGCTGCACTTTCTTTTCGTGCTAAGAAAGAATCTGGTCCGCGCTCAATTGTAAATCCATCTTTTCGAACGGTTTGAATTTTTCCGCCAAGTTTACCCGATGCTTCTATAAGTAATGTATCAATCGGCAAGTTTTTTTCATGAATATTTTTTTGTAAGTTATACATTGCTGTTAATCCAGTGATGCCTCCGCCGACGATCACAACTTTTTTCCTCAAGCAGGCTCCTCCTTTCTTCTTACAGTACAGATTCTTTTTTCTTTAATACAACATCTGTTAAACAATCAATAAATGCCTCCGATGCATTTGGCATTTCTGGACGATAATATTTTGCACCAATTTCATCCGTTACAACTTTACACTCAAAGTCGTTATCATATAAAACTTCTAAATGTTCCGCAACAAATCCAACTGGTGCATATACGAATGAAGTATAACCGTGCTTTTCATTTAGTTCTCTCGTTAAATCTTGTACATCTGGACCAATCCAAAGATCTGGTGTGTTTCCAGCACTTTGCCAGCCTACTGCATAGTTTGCTACTTCAGCTCCGCGCGCGATATAATCCGCTGTTTCATTTAATTGATCTGGATATGGATCGCCCATTGCAATAATTTTCTCTGGTAAGCTATGTGCAGATACGATTAATACTGCTTTTTCACGCTCTGCATCTGACATACCGTTATATATACCTTTCACTGCATCAACCCAGTACTGGATGAATTTCGGCTCTTTATACCAGCTATCAATGCCGTGAATTGTTAAGTTTCCAAGTTTCTCAGCTTCTTCTTGTGCTCGTCCAACGTACGATTTCACGCTAAACGTAGAATAGTGAGGTGCAAGAACAAGTGCGATTGCATCTTGTATTCCGTCGTTATGCATATCTTTCACTGCATCTTCAATAAACGGTTCAATATGTTTTAAGCCAAGATACATATGATACTCTACTTCATCTTGTACTTCATTTAAACGCTGTTCTAACTTCTTAGCTTGCTCTAATGTAATAGTAGCTAAAGGAGAAATACCACCAATTGCACGGTAACGCTCTGTTAAATCTTCCAGCATTTCAGGACTTGGCTTTCTTCCTCTGCGAATATGTGTATAGTAACGTTCAATATCTTCTTCTTTATATGGCGTTCCGTATGCCATTACAAGCAAACCAATTTTCTTTTTCATACAGCAATGCTCCTTTACTTCGCTAACTGCCCTTTAGAGTATTCATGAATAAATGTAGTTAAACGTTTTAATGTATCTGGATTTACTTCTGGGAATACACCGTGACCTAAGTTAAAGATATAACCCGGCTGTTTCATCCCTTGATCTAAAATACCTTTTACATGTTCCTCAATAACAGACCATGGTGCAAGTAAGAATGAAGGGTCCATATTACCTTGTACCGCCTTATGAATACCGCGTGCACGTGCTTCTTCAATCGGTAAGCGCCAGTCTAAGCCGACTACATCAAGCGGTAAGTCGTGCCACTCATTCACTAAGTGTGCAGCTCCTACGCCGTGCATAATCATTGGAACACCCATCTTACGAACTTCTGCAAAAATACGCTCCATTGCTGGTTTAATAAATACGCGATAATCTGCTACATTTACTGTTCCAACCCAAGAATCGAAAATTTGAACTGCTTTTGCCCCTGCGTTAATTTGCGCTTTTAAATATGTAATAACCATATCTGCTAGTTTATCCATTAAAGCGAACCAAGCTTTTGGCTCTGCATACATGAACGCTTTCGTATTATGGTAGTTACGAGATGGACCGCCTTCAATCATATAGCTCGCTAATGTAAATGGAGCTCCTGAAAAACCGATTAACGGTACGTCTAACATTTCTGTCGTTAATAAACGAATTGTATCTAGTATGTACGGTACGTCATCTTCTGGATTGATTTCCCCTAGTTTTTCTACATCTTGTAAAGAACGGATTGGGTTATCGATAACTGGGCCAATACCTGATTTAATTTCTACATCCACACCAATTGCAGGTAGTGGTGACATAATATCTTTATAAAGAATTGCTGCGTCTACGTTATATTGATCAACTGGCAATTTTGTAACGTAAGCACATAACTCTGGATTGTGTGTAATTTCAAATAAAGAATACTTTTCTTTTATCTTTCTATATTCCGGCTGCGAACGACCTGCCTGACGCATATACCATGCTGGTACATAATCAGTACGTTCCCCCCTACATGCTTTTAAAAATGTCTCATTTATATTTCTTACCAAGACCCTTGCTCCCTTCCTTACCAATGCTTCGAATACGTTCGATATTTATCTTTTTTTACTATACAGCTTGTAAAAACAAAATGCATAATATTATGTACGTTGTTCATTAAATTGACACAAACATTCGTAAAAACGCTTACTATTTTCACAACATTCTTATTATAACACAGAGAAAAACTATGGTTTAGCTACTTTTGACTTTTCTCCTTCACGATTCGTTTGTGTATTATATGGTACAACGTAAAAGCTTGGTTTTGAAAATATGTTAATGAACTTTTCCTCATATTCTCCAGCACCATTTACAGTGCTAACATGCGTATGAATTCCATTCTCCACTCTATAGATTCGGTACATAATTCTGTTATCTGGAAGTGGTGTCCAGCTTAATTTTACTTTAAATAAACCGAAAGGGCTAAATGATAATTTCATTTTTACATCTTCAATTTTGCGCAGCCGAATCGGAGCGCCGATTGTTTCCACACCTTCAGGCTTCATAAACTTCTCTTTATGTTCTACATTAGCCTTCGTTAAAATTTTCTTAAACAATTTTGTCGCAGATGCACTTTCTCCTTGCAACTGATGCTCCTTATCCGTACGGTCATAACCAATCCAAACAGCGCCTACTAAGTTCGGTGTATAACCAACGAACCACATATCTCTTGCTCCCTTATCGTCATTTGGCAATGAAGTTGTACCCGTTTTTCCAGCTAACGCACCGTTATATACACCAACTCTTGCTGTTCCTTCCTTGACAACTCCTTCTAACATTTTCGTCATATACCATGCTGTCTGCTTCGAGAAGATTTTCGTCTCTACTTTTGGAGATTCCCCAATGACTGCACCGTGTCTGTTTAATACTTTATCAATAACGTGCGGCTCGATAATATTTCCATTTGCTAAAAATGAACGGTACATTTTTACAAGATCAAATGTTGAAACGCCATTTTTCAATCCGCCAAGCGCTGTACTTAAACCAGCATCTGCAATATGAACATTTCCTTTTTCTAAATATTGCTTTCCTTCTTCTACCCCTAACTCATTTAATAAAGAAACTGCCGGTACATTTGCCGACTCTAAAATCGCATCATACATCGTCATTTCTTTTGAATACTCATGATTATAATTTCGAGGTTCATACCCTTCAAAAGAATTTCTTTCATTCGTTAATAAAGAATACGGATTATACTTTTTCGTTTCTAGTGCTGGTGCATAAACGATAAGTGGTTTTAAAACAGATCCAGGCTGCCTTTTGGCAAAAACACGATTAAATCCTCTCGGGACGTACTTTCTTCCCCCAATCGCCGCTTTAATCCCTCCCGTACGATTATCCATTAATAAGAAAGCACCTTGCGCCCCCTCTTCTTTCCCAGGGAAATTCCTTGCATCTTGAAACTGGTTATATGCTACCTTTTGAATCTTTTCATCCATAGGTACGACAAACGTATATCCTCCGCGAAGTACTTCTTGATGAGACAATCCGTATAAACGAGCGGCTTCATCTATGACCATATCAATATACGGCATATATGCAAGCTCATTCTCATCTAAATTTTTATATAGAGCAATTGTCTTCCCTTGATAACGAACGCTTTCTTCTGCAGTCAAATAGCCTTGTTTATGCATAAGTGACAACACTAGATCACGGCGTTCCTTACTCTTCTCTGCAGAATAGTACGGTGAATATCCGTTTGGTGACTTCGGAAGGCCTGCAAGCATTGCCCCTTCCTCTACTGTTAAATCCTCAACATTTTTATTAAAATACAACTTTGCTGCCGCTTGAATGCCGTAAGCCCCATGACCAAAATAAATATGATTCATATACATTTCAAGAATTTGTTGCTTCGTATATTTTTGCTCTAATTGAAGAGAAATTGCGACTTCCTTCAATTTGCGCGTAAATGTTTTTTCACGAGTTAAAAAGACGTTTTTAGCGAGTTGCTGCGTAATGGTACTACCGCCCTCTACCTTCTCTCTAGCTAACGTATCTTTATAAAGAGCACGGAATATAGACGGATAATCAATCCCTTGATGCTCATAAAAACGAGAATCTTCCACCGCAACAAACGCCTGCTGCACATACTTCGGAATTTGCTCGATCGGTACGAGCTCTCTATTTTCTACGTATAATTTCGTAATTTCTTTCCCTTTCTGGTCAACGATACGTGATGAAGAGTGGAAAACGAGCTGCTTTTCATCCATCATATAGCCACCAGCTAACACGATAAGTTTATAGATTACAATCGCTACTACGAACGTTGCGACGCCGCCTAATAAAGTCCACTTTACTTTCTTCATACATCGTCCTTCTTTCCAAATGATGGTACATTTATTATTTGAAAAAGAAGTATCTTTATGTATATAATCTTCGAAGTTTTTTAAGAGAGTTGATATAATAGAAACAAACTATTAAGGGGGCATTAAAATGAAGGCTATTATTTCATACGAAACACCTCTAGAACAAGCACATTTCACTGCAAAAAATGATGAAAAAAATATGTTTTATAAAGAAAATACAGAAGAATCTGTAGAAGGTTCACTTCAATATGATGTACTAGATGCTGTCGGTGAATTTAAAGGACAACCTGGCTATATCGTTTGTAACAACATTTCTGTCACAGACGAAGGTCGCCCAGTATTTGAAAACCGCTTTAAAAACCGCGCAGGCCTTATTGAAAACGAACCAGGATTCCAAGCGATCCGTGTTCTACGCCCATTAAGTAACGATACATACGTCATCTTAACGATGTGGGAAACAGAGCAAAACTTTAAAGACTGGACAGAATCACGTTCATTCGAAAACGCTCATAAGAAACGCCCTGTACAAGCAGAAGGACAAGCTCCAGCTCATCCACATGCGGAACAGCAAAAGAGTATTTTCTCTCGTCCATCTTTTGTGACTACTTTTGATGTGTTAGTTTAATTAAAACATAATACAACACTAACAGTACGTGAAATTATATTAACGATTTTCCGAATATATCTATCACATCTTGAAATATATCAACGATTTTCCGAATATATCTATCATATCTTGAAATATATCAACGATTTTTCGAATATATCTATCACATCTTGAAATATATCAACGATTCGACTAAAGATATCCATTTAATAACAAAAAGGAAACACCATTACACACCGGTGTTTCCTTTTTCTTTGTACCAATTATATATACGAAGTGAATCTTTTTTTCTCATATGCTT
>NZ_JAKUEU010000099.1:0-16541 GCF_022663075.1 Bacillus cereus group sp. BfR-BA-01441 | reverse complement strand
GTCAAAATGTGATGTAGTAAGGTAGTTTTTCCAGATCCTAAAAAACCACTTAATACAGTGATAGGTACTTTTTTCATGAAATGATCTCTCCTTTAAATCGTAATGATTACGTTTTATGTTAAACGATAGGAAAAGAAAAAGCAAGAATAAATCATAATGATTACGATTTAAGAATAGAAATAGACTATAAAATTTGTGCTGTAGTATGGAGCATTTGGACAAGCACATGTTTACATATAAATAAAATGGAGGCGAGAAGCTTGGTCTTTAATAGAGTTTCAAAAGAATTAGTAGGCATAGCTCTTATCGCTATGTTTCTCTTTTTATTATTTTTTGTAGATTTTACAAGTCTAGCAAATTTGCACAAAAATATGCCACAGGAATGGTTGAATGTGAATACAGTATTTTTAAGTATCATTTTTGAAGCAATACCCTTTATTTTATTAGGGGTAATTGTTTCTTCATGTATTCAAGTGTTTGTGACAGAAGATATGATTCAAAAAGTAATGCCGAAATCTCCGATTGTTGCAATGATTCCGGCAGTATTTGTGGGAGTTCTTTTTCCAATGTGTGAATGTGTCATTATACCAATTGTAAGAAGGCTCATTCAAAAGGGGTTACCACTTCATGTAGGCATTGTTATTTTACTGAGTGCACCCATTATGAATCCAGTTGTTCTTTTATCTACTGTATATGCGTTTCCAAAAAATGATTACGTTGTATATGCACGCTTTGGGATAACAATTTTAGTTGCTCTATTCATAGGTCTAATTGTGTATTATTGCTATCGCGAAAGAAATGTTTTAAAAGATATAGAGGTTTCAGTTCAAACAAGCAATAAAAAGAGTTGGAAAGATGTTATGAATCATATTGTAGATGAGTTTTTTGATACTGGTAAGTATTTATTGATTGGTGCTTTTTTAGCAAGTGTATTTCAAACGTTTTTTGATCGGAATGTACTGGATGCAGTAGCACATAACGAAGTAATTGCCCCCTTTATTATGATGGGATTTGGTTATGTTTTATCAATTTGCTCTGCAGCCGATGCTTTTATAGCGGCATCTTTTGGACATGTTTTCTCGGTAAAGGCACTTCTCGCATTTCTTGTATTTGGGCCTATGCTTGATATGAAAAATACGTTAATGCTATTTGCATATTTTCAAAAGAGATTTGTATTCTTTTTGATCGGAATTGTCATTGCATCTGTGTATACCATCCTGCAAATCATAATGTTATAGGAGGTGAGAAAGAATGGAGAAAGAGGAGCAGAAGGCGTATCATCGCTATATACGTGGCATTATTTTAATTGGTTTAGCAATGCTCTTATTTAAACTACTTGTAACAGGTAATATTTATAATTTTATCGCTCCAAAAATGATCAAATTTACGTATATAGCTTTTGTAGTAATTTTAATTTTTGGTACTGTACAAGTTTGGGGAGATGGAAGAGAGAAACAGCATGATTGTAATTGTTGTAAACATCATACAACATCAAAATCAGGGATAAAAAGTTTCTTTGTATATGTTTTATTTGTCGTTCCGATAGTTAGTGCTTTTCTCTTTGGAAGTGTAACAATTGATGGAAGTTTAGCAGGAAAAAGGGGTATGAATCAAAGTGTACAGTCGAGAAGTCTGGAAAGGAATGAAAAAGAGGGGGAACAGGTTAATTTTGATGGGCGAGAAGTATCCGTGGATCCAGAAGAAACATCAAATTTATCAACGACTTATAAAACGGAAGAGCAAGTAGTAAAAAGTATGTTAGGACAGCGTAAACTACAAGTAAAGGATAAGGACTATGTTCAAACAATGAATGTAATTGGTCAAAATGTTAATTGGTTTAAAGGGAAAGGAATTACATTCTTAGGGTTTATATATAAGGATAAAGATGTGACGGGTAATAAAACAGTAGTGGCTCGATATGGCATAACTTGTTGTATTGCGGATGCATCAGTCTGGGGGATGATTGTTACCGGGCAAAATGTTGAAAAAATTCCAGAAGAAACATGGGTGGAAATAACAGGATTATTAGGTGAAACGACATATAAAGGAACAGTCTTTCCACTTGTAAAAGTAAACAAAATCAAGAAAATTAATAAGCCAAATGAACCATATGTATATGATGCTTTACCTCAATAGAAAAGAATAAATTCTTCATATTTTCATGAAAATAGAATCATAATCATGGCGATAAAAAAATAAAGATAAGAGTAATTTGGTTTGTTAAAAATATGTGCAGAAGGAGTTATGCGATGAACTGGGTTACTCATAAACCATCATTTGAATTTGAAACATTTAGTCCTATTATTCGGTCACAATCTGCGTGGAGTGGACATTTAGATTTTGCATATGACTTAGTGCGATTTGAAAAACCAGAAACTTTAGTTGAGTTAGGTACACATCTAGGTGCTTCTTTCTTCAGTTTTTGTCAGGGAGTAAAAGATGGAGGGTTATCGACTAAATGCTTTGCAGTAGATACTTGGGCTGGAGATGGGCATACAGGTCCATATGGAGAAGGGGTTTTTCAAATAGTAGAAAAAGTAGTGAGTGATAACTACCTTAATATAGGAAATTTAATTCGATCTACTTTTGATGATGCTGTAGAGCGGTTTCAAGATGAAACGATAAATCTTTTGCATATTGATGGCTATCATACGTATGAAGCTGTTTCTCACGATTATAATACATGGCTACCGAAAGTCGCGAAAAACGGTATTGTATTATTTCATGATATTGAAGTTAGAAGTGGTGATTTCGGAGTATATAAGTTTTGGGATGAGGTAAAAGCGAAGTACCCTCATTTTCAATTTGCGCATTCATATGGACTGGGAGTGTTATTTCCGAAGGGTTGTAGTGATAAGTTTGAAGAAATACTTAAAAATAAAGAAGAAATACAAAATATGTATAAATAAAGGTAGGGCATGCATCATTTTTATGATGTGTGCCCTATTTTTTGCGTAGAAAATAATGGTGTGAATTAAAAAGTTAAGATAGTTGTAAAAAGTTTTGTTGCAGCAAATATTAAAAAAGTTAGTATGGGATTGTTCCTTGTAAATAAAGTGAAGCTTTAATATGTTCATATCGATTCGGAATTTTACAGTAGTTAATTTCTTACCCAAGTGCTTTGCACTTACTGAATTTTAAGGCGGAGGTCTTATTGGCCAAAAATATCGGGATAAATAAAAATACAACATTTTTTATATTTTTCATTGCGAAAAACGTAATCTACTTTTACAATAGAAAGGGTTGTGAATATATTATACTGGAAAAATAAATCGAAATAATATGAAAATTTTGTTTTGTCTTCGCTAATTGTATATTACATACATGTAAGACGACATACGTCATGTTATCGACTTGTAAGGAGAGAAAAAAATGAAAAGTGTAAGATTACCATCGATGCTAGAAATCATAGTTCTTTTATTACTATTTCTTGCTGTTGTCTTTTCCTTCCAAACGATTTTTGATCTCCCAATTCAATTAGCGCTATTTATTTCATGGTTTTTAGTAATTGCGCTTGGATTAAGATTAGGATTTCGTTATCAAGAATTGCAAGATGCAATTACGAAAGGGATTTCTAACGGATTAGAAGCGATACTGATTTTAGTTGCAGTAGGTGCTTTAATTGGAACATGGATTGCTGGTGGGGTAGTACCAACATTAATCTATTATGGATTAGAATTTATTCACCCTAGCATATTCCTATTAGCAACATTAATTATTTGTTCTATAACTTCTATCGCAACAGGAACGTCTTGGGGAACAGTGGGAACAGCAGGTATTGCTATGATGGCGATTGGTGAAGGACTTGGTTTACCACTTCCGCTTGTTGCTGGTGCAGTTCTTTCAGGAGCTTATTTCGGCGACAAATTATCACCACTTTCTGATAGCACAGTTCTTGCAGCTTCTATGGCGAAAGTAGATGTTATTGCTCACGTTCGAGCTATGCTCGTATTAGATGTTCCGGCTTATATTATTACTAGTATTATGTTTACTGTAGCTGGTTGGATGTATGGCGGCGATAATGTAGATTTGAATCGAGTAGAATTTTTAAAAGAAGCTTTATTAAAGCAATTTGATATTAAAATATGGATGCTTGTTCCGGCGGTCATTGTTATCGTTCTATTAGCGATGAAGAAACCGTCTATGCCAACAATTGCAATGGGAGCTTTAATTGGTGCAATTTGGGCAACTCTTTTCCAAGGGATGAACTTTGGAGAGGCGATTGGAACAGCTTATAACGGATTCTCAATTCAATCTGGTGTTGAGTTTGTTGACAAGTTATTAAACCGTGGTGGAATTAACGGCATGCTTGGCTCAGTAGCCGTTATTATTTTCGGTTTAGGATTTGGTGGATTACTTGAAAAACTAGGTGTTTTAAAAGTAATCGTATCAAAATTTGAGAAGAAATTAAATTCTGCAGGTAATGTAACATTGTCTACATTAATCGTGGCATTCTTAGCTAATATATTTGGTTGTGCGATGTATGTATCACTAATTTTAACACCAAAAATTATGGAAGATAGCTATGATAAATTAAAAATAGACCGTCGTGTATTAGCGCGTAACTCAGAAGTAGGTGGAACGTTAACTTCAGGTATGGTTCCATGGTCTGATAATGGTATTTTTATGGCTGGTATTTTAGGTGTAGCAACGTTCTCATACGTTCCGTTTATGTGGTTAAGCTTCGTATCGTTAATTTTAGCAGTTATTTACGGATATACAGGCAAATTCATCTGGTATGTAGATGATGCAGATAAAGGAAAGCAAGCATCATAAAATAAAAATCACCTTCTACAATATGTAGAAGGTGATTTTTTTATTTTTTAATAGCATTTGCTGAAGTTATTTCATTCTCATATTTAGCAATTTTTTGTTGTATCTTTTTTAAGTTTTTTTCAGTGTCTTGCATGAGCTGTAAGACATTGGTCTCCTGTTGTTTCATTAATTCTAACCTTTGAAGGATGGTAGATTCTCCTTCCATAGACCAGTCGATAAATTGTTTTATTTTTTGAATTGGCATACTGGTGTTTTTTAAACACAAAATCATTTCTAAATATTTCAGTGCTTCTTCATCAAAAACTCGATCTCCTTTTTCGTTTCTTTGCAGAAAAGGAAACAGTCCTTGTTTATCGTAATAACGTATTTGAGAAATAGTTAAATGTTGCATTTTGGCGACTTGCCCAATTGTATAATACATATCATTCATCCTTTTATTACCAAGGTATAATGCCATCTTTGTTAAGTATTTTACCATTATAGTTTGTTTCACTTAATGCATATTTAATAATAATTTTAGCACTTTCAGTGGTTGTATGGCCACCGGGGGAATTTCCATTAAGATCCGTAGTTGTAAAACCAGGAGTTACCCCAAATACTTCGGGACCGTTAGTGGAAAATTCTTTACTAAAAGCTAATGTTAAAGCATTAATAGCTGTTTTGGAAGAATTATATCCTAGTGTATTAATTGGATGTGTTTCACCATTAGCAAACATTGTTAGTGAGGCCATGTCAGTTGTTACATTTATGATTTTACTGTTGCTTGAATTCTTTAATAATGGTAAAAAGGCTTGCATCATTTGGAAAGTTCCAAAAAAATTAACTTCAAATCCTTGGCGTAAAGTTTCAATATTTAATTCACTAGGTAGTGTATTGAAGTCTAGCGCTATGCCTGCGTTATTAATTAATAAATGTAAGTGGTCAGTCATTTCGTAAATTTTCTTTATTGCTTCTTGAATGGATTGTGAATTTGAAATATCTACTTGAATATAGGAAACGTTTGAAACATTTAAAGATTCTACGGCTTGTTGTCCAAGTTGTTCATTACGAGCACCTAAAAATACGTGATAATCTTTTTCTGCTAATTGACGAACAAGTTCATATCCAATTCCTTTATTTGCACCTGTTATAAAAGCATATTTTTTCATATTGAATTCCTCCAGTAGTGTTATAGTAGGTTACAATGGAAAGGATACAGCCTAAACTTAAGTTTAGGTCAAGAGGAATTTTTTAAAATAAATATAGAATATCTATATATAAGAGTGAGAATTCTTATCATTTAAGAGAAAGTCTGTTATTATAAGAGATGTAGGTATTATATTTTCAAGGGGATGAAAACATGGAGTACAGAATTGAAAGAGATACATTAGGAGAAATAAAAGTTCCAGCTGATAAATTATGGGCAGCACAAACACAACGTAGTAAAGAAAACTTTCCAATTGGAACAGAGCAAATGCCACTTGAAATTGTAAAAGCATTTGCAATTTTAAAGAAGAGTGCAGCGCTTAGCAATCAAAAATTAGGAAAGCTATCAGAAGAAAAAGCAGAAGCAATTGTAGAAGCTGCGGATGAAGTGATTGCAGGGAAATGGAATGAACATTTTCCGCTTGTCGTATGGCAAACAGGTAGTGGTACACAGTCAAACATGAATGTGAATGAAGTAATTGCAAATCGTGGGAATCGAATTTTGAAAGAGAAGGGATCTGACGTACATATTCATCCGAATGATGATGTGAACATGTCACAAAGTTCAAATGATACATTTCCAACGGCGCTTCATGTAGCTTGTGTAATCGCAGTAGAAAATCACGTATTACCAGCAATTACGAAATTAAAAGAAACTTTAGCAGAAAAAGTAACTGCATTTGAACATATTATAAAAATTGGTCGTACACATTTACAAGATGCAACGCCGTTAACTTTAGGGCAAGAAATTAGCGGATGGCACCGTATGCTTGAAAAAACAGAGCGTATGATTGCAGAGAGCAATACATATATGAAAGAGTTAGCAATTGGTGGAACTGCGGTTGGAACAGGTATCAATGCTCATCCTAAATTTGGTGAGATGGTATCAGAGGAAATTAGTCAATTTACAGGTAAACAATTTGTTTCTGCACCAAATAAGTTCCATGCATTAACGAGCCATGATGAAGTTGTATATACTCACGGTGCATTAAAAGCATTAGCTGCGGATTTAATGAAAATCGCTAACGATGTACGTTGGCTTGCAAGTGGTCCACGTAGTGGTCTTGGAGAAATTATTATTCCAGCAAATGAACCGGGAAGCTCTATTATGCCAGGGAAAGTAAATCCAACGCAAAGTGAAGCATTAACGATGGTTGTAGCGCAAGTGATGGGGAATGATGCAACAATCGGATTTGCTGCGAGCCAAGGTAACTTTGAGTTAAATGTATTTAAACCTGTTATTGCTTATAACTTCTTACAATCAGCTCACTTATTAGCGGATGCAATTGTTTCGTTTAATGACAATTGTGCAGTTGGTATTGAAGCAGATGAAGATGTAATTAATGAAAATGTGAATCGTTCACTAATGCTTGTAACAGCGCTAAACCCACATATCGGATATGAAAATGCAGCGAAAATTGCGAAGCATGCTCATAAAGAAGGGTTAACTTTAAAAGAAGCAGCATTGCAATCTGGGCTACTAACAGAAGAGCAATTTGATGAAATTGTAGATCCAAAGAAAATGATTGCTCCAAAAGAGTAATAGAGAAAGCCAAGGTTCTTAGTATAGAATCTTGGCTTTTTTGATGTTCATTTTTATGTTTCATCTACTTGCAATACTACAAGCTTCAAAATATATTATTTGTTAGCAGGCGTATTCATTACTTTCATCTGTGGGCAGTTCTCTTTTAAGAGTGAAATGAATTTTTCTTCTTCTAGTGGTACGAAAGTGGTCACTGAGTCAAATAAATTGTAATGGATTTCTAATTGTTGTCTAGTCCATTTTTTTGAATGAAGTTTTTTACCAGAGTATTTAACGTGACGAATATCTTCAAATGGAATTTCAGTATGAAAAATGAAACCGTGTTTTACAACAAGAGATGATTCCGTTATGTTGTAGTGAGAGAAATAGAATGAAGAAAGATTCACGATATTTAATAGCATCATGAGAGTGAAAAAAATAGAATTTTCATTTTGGAAGAATAACGAAACGAAAAAAATAATTATAAATAATGTAATGAAAATGACGTGGAATGGATTTTTTTTCGCTTTAAATTTCAAGTTAGTCACCTCGGTATACTTGTTCTTTAACTAAATTAAATCATAACATTGTGATAAAACGTGTGAATATGCAGAATTGCATATTCGCGCGTTTTATTATTCATGTAAAATTTCTTGATGGGATAAATTCAAAAGAAGTTTTGTAATAGTGGAGTGGCATAAAGTGACTTACAAGAATAGAAAGATAGCGTTAGTCATAATTAGTTGTATGATCATTATGAGTAGTTGTGCTAATAAATTTGTTGAAGATAGAAATCGAAAGCATACATTTGTACAAGCAAGTAAGGTTTTAGTAGAGACTGTAAATAGAATATATAAAAAGTAAAGGATGTTTTCTTATACGAAAACATCTTTTTTGTAGTTAAAATTGAATACTGAAGTTTTGGAATGAGTGAATACCAGTTCCATATTCACTAATCGCATATGTATTCTGTGCAATTTGTTTAACGGTAAACTAAGGGTCTTGAAGAATATTTATGTTCTATTTCACATCCTATAAAATGAATTTGTATAAACATATTCGCTTTTCGTTGTATTAAACCCTTTTGTTAGATGTTTTTATAAAAGTTTATAAAATGGGCAAACGAAACGTTGAAATGTTTGTTTGTGTTGTGATAAGATAATGAAGTGATAATAAACGATATATTGATTTGTTTGGTTTTAAATAAACATTTTGAAGGAGTGTTTAGTATGAGCGATATTTCAGAGAAGTTTTGGGATGCGTCAATAGAGGAATTAAAGAAAGGGTATGTGTTTGATGAAGAAAAAGAGGAGTACATTTGCTTAGCTTGTGGTGAAACATTTATTAAAGGTGTTATTTATCAAGATAACCAAATTTTGTATGAAGCAGAGAAGTTCGTCCAATTGCATATTCAAAATGAGCATACGTCTATGTTTGATTATTTGTTAAATATGGATAAGAAATTTACTGGTTTAACGGATTTACAAAAGAAAATGGTTCAGTTTTTCCATATGGGACTGAATGATAAAGAAATTGTAAAAGAGATGGATGGCGGAAGTACATCAACAATTCGTAATCATCGATTTACACTGCGAGAGAAAATGAAGCAAGCAAAAGTATTTTTAGCGCTAATGGAATTATCAGAAGAAAAATTAAAAGTACAAACGAAATTTGTGCCAATTCATAGAACAGCAACGATGGTGGATGATCGATACAATATTACGGAAGAAGAAAATGATGAAGTATTAAAAGCTCATTTTACAGAAGGATTAGATGGACCTCTCTCTAAATTTCCGAAGAAACAAAAGCGTAAATTAATTATATTGCGCCATTTAGTGAAGAAGTTTGATAGTAATAAAAAGTATACTGAAAAAGAAGTAAATACAGTGATAGAAAATGTATACCCTGATTTTGTAACTTTAAGAAGATATTTAATCGAATATGGATTTTTAGATCGAACAGCCGATGGAAGTCAATATTGGGTGAAGTTATAATCATACGAAAAGAAAATGAATAGAAGCACAGTATTATAACAACTATACAAAGAGATAGAGATTGAAAATAGATGTTTAATAAAAGGAGAAATGAAATTTGAAACCACCTGCAGATAACAATAAAGAAGGTGCGGAGTCACATAAGTTGGAAAGTGAGAGTAAACCGATTTGGAAATCGATGTCGATGTTTTTAGTACCGTTATTATTAAGTAATGTACTACAATCAGTTGGACAATTATTTGGTATGGTAGTAGTAGGAAGATGGCTTGGAGTTAATGATTTAGCGGCTATATCAGCATTCTTCCCATTATTTTTCTTGCTCGTTTCATTTGTAATTGGTATCGGTTCAGGAAGCTCTATTTTAATTGGTCAGGCGTTTGGTGCTAAAAACGAAGATCGTTTAAAAGCTATCGTTGGTACGACGTTGACGTTTACCTTTATTATTGGAGTTGTGTTGGCGATAATAGGCAGTATTTTTGCGATGGATATTATGCGTCTAATGGGAACGCCAGAAAATATTATTGAAATAAGTGTACATTATGCACGGATTTTATTTATATCGATGCCAGTATTATTTTTATATTTCGCATATACAACATTTATGAGAGGTACAGGAGATTCTAAAACGCCATTTTACTTTTTAATTGTAAGTACAGCGCTAAATATGATCTTATTACCGATTCTTATTTTTGGATGGTTAGGAGCTCCGAAATTAGATGTGTATGGAGCGGCCTATGCATCTGTTATATCTACAGTTATTACGTTTATTGTCATGCTTGTGTATTTAAAGAAGAAAAATCACCCATTACAACTAGATGGAACGGTTAGAAAATACCTTCGAATGGATGGGGAGTTATTAAAGCTATTACTAAGGCTCGGTATTCCAGCGAGTATTAATATGATATTAGTTTCATTATCTGAAATTGCCGTAATCGCATTTGTAAATCGTTACGGTTCGGATGCAACAGCTGCTTACGGCGTTGTGAATCAAGTTGCAAGTTATGTACAAATGCCAGCAGTTAGCCTTGGTATTACAGTTTCCATTTTTGCGGCACAATCGATTGGTGCGAATCAATTTGATCGATTACAGAAAGTTGTGAAGGCCGGAATTATTATGAACTACGTCATCGGTGGTGTGTTAATATCTCTTATTTACGTATTCTCAAGAGACATTTTATCACTATTTTTAACGAGTCAAACTACAATTGAAATTGCTCATAGCTTAGTTATGATTACATTATGGAGTTATTTAATTTTCGGTCATGCACAAATTATTAGTGCGACAATGCGAGCGAGCGGTACAGTACTTTGGCCAACTGTTATTGGAGTTGTTTCAATTTGGCTTGTAGAAGTACCCGTAGCATATTATCTTTCTTACCATACAAGTCTTGGAATAGAAGGCATTTGGATCGGGTATCCAGCAGCATTTATTGTCAGCTTAATATTACAGTATGCATATTATAAGCTTTCATGGCAAAAGAAACGAATTACACGATTAGTTAGTTAAATAGAAAAATGTCCCTAAGTTATTAGACTTAGGGACATTTTTTCGTAAGTGCAGGTTTATAAATAGCTTTTTAAAGTTATATCAAAATGTTGTCTAATGAGTGTTTTATCACTCATATAAAACTCCCACGCTTTTTCCGGTTCACCGATAATCTCAAAGGATTCCTCTGTAATATATAAAGCGCAATTATCCTCCAGTGCAATTCCTTCTATATTCCCTTGATGATTTTGTAAAAAGGAATGGAAGGCGTTCATTCTGTTTAATTGATTATAATGTGGACAAAATCTTTTATTAACAATACCCCATCCGTTACTCTCTATATAACCAGAACCTTCATAATCTGATCGGATACTAGACGTGAACCAACACATAGCACCAGCGCTATAACCAGCAATAAGTGTTCCTTGCTGCAGAGCCAATAATAATTTTTCATCGAGTCTATGTTCTTTCCATTGCGTAAGCATGTGAATATAGTTCCCGCCACCTAAATAAATTAAATCGGCTGAATGAATCATCTCGTCTATTTCATACTTTGAAGGTGAATCTGTTGTAGTACGTAAAATTTGTACTTCACAATGTAATTGTTTTTCAAAAGTGTCTAAAAATAATTTTATATAGCTTTCATCATCATGACTAGCCGTTGGAATAAACAATATTTTTGGGTACTGTTTATTTGTTAATTCTATAAGGCGTTCATTAATAGGCAAGTGATTTGAATCTTGTAAATCACCGCCACCAATGACAGCTAATTTCATAGTAAAGCACCACCTAATTATTTTTGTTATATAAAAATTCGATAGAAGAGAGTTACATTCCTTCCGTAATGTAATCAATAATTAGAAAATGTAGCTTAAGTATATCGGAATAGTAAAGAAACTACTGACTATATATACCAATGCATTAGAAACCATACATTGATATATAATATTTCATACTAATGTTTCAAAATATGGAAAAAATATGTTTAAATAGATATAATGACGCATTGATTCATATTGAATTTATACTTATATTTTAAAAGGGTATCGGAAATAATAGCGATTTTTTAAAACAGTTTTTACTTTTAATTTTTACTTTTAATAGGAAGTTGTATTACAATATGTTAAAATTATTTCAATATATTTATTTAATATGAAATACAAAGAAGGAGCGTGAAAAAAGTGGATTTTCGATTTGAATTTACAACGAAGCTGAGAGAATACTTAGACGATGAGAAGGATGAAAAAATAATAAAAGATGGACACAGAGATGTAATTTTTCACTATTTATATGCGTTAGAGACTGAAATTGGCGTTGTTAAAAATCCTAATTTTACTTTTTTTGCATCAGGAAGACGTTCACATATAGTGTTAGAAAACGTTGAATTTAAAACAGAAGTAAATGTAAAAAGTAATATAATTGAAATTACAAAAATAGTGGATAATGTAGCTATTCCGTTAGATACTATCGTAGCGAAAGATCGGGAATTATTTGCACTTGGACGTAATGAGAAGTTTAGTGTACAAATATTAGAGCAGTATCTTTTTGATACATTTGGAGAAAAATTAGGTTTAAAATGAATGGAATAGCCTATGTATTTATGGGTAGTTAATTTTCATATATATCATTTACGTTTGACCTTTCATTTAATTTATACTACAATTCGTAGTGTGAAAGGAGTTGTACAATGTTTACTCAAAACTATAAGTTAAATGAGCACGGGTTAAATCATTTCTTTGGACCGCTTGAAGCGAAAATTATGGAGATTGTTTGGTCTAGCGATGGTATTACTATTAAAGAAGTGCAGCAGAAATTAAGTGAAGAATCACCTGTGAATTTTAACACTGTTATGACAGTTATGAACAGGTTAGTAGAGAAATTACACTTAGAAAAACAGACTGTGAAAAGAAGTGGTATATATCGTGCTGTACAAACAAAAGAAGAATTCTTATCCAATCAAACGAAGAAAATGACACAGGAATTGATGGGGGAATTTGGAGATTTAGTTGTAAATCATATGTTAGATGAGTTAGAGCAGGCTGATCCGACTTTAATAAAAAAGTTAGAAGACAAATTGAGTCAGTTAAAAAGAGAGGATTAATGAAATGAAATGGCAAATGCGTAAAATCGTATTGTTAGCAGTAATTGTTAGTATCCTCTTTTTCAGTATGTTAGTGTATTACGTTACATATCCATTTCTGTTTCAAAATAAGATGTTCCTTCTTTCAAATTTTTGCTTGTTCCAGTTAGAAAAACATATGAAAGAATTATCGCTGATTCGTATTATAATCGCTGGATTATTACTACTTACTGTATTAATCGTGTGCAAAAGAATTTGGCGACAATTTTTCTATAGTAAAAAATTACAAAAAGTACTTATCCCTTTCGTCCGAAAAAGAAAACAAATATATATATTGCCGACTACGGAAGTTGCGGCATTTACAATTGGGCTATTTCGTCCGAAAGTTGTCATGTCGGAAGGGTTGCTTCAAACATTTTCAGATGAAGAAATTGATGCGATTATTTTCCATGAAGAATATCATCAAAAGAATTGGGATCCGCTAAAATTATTTTGTTTTACGCTATTAGCAGAAGGAATGATGTACATACCGATATTAAAAGGGTTGTTACAGCGATATCATACGTATCAGGAGCTAGCTGCTGATAAATATGCGATGCAAAAAATGGAATCTTCATTTGAGTTAGGTAGCGCGTTATTAAAATTAATTAAAATAAAGACAATGGAAAATCGATGTGTTACAGCTTCATTTGCAAAAACAGCAATAAATTTACGAATCGAGCAAGTGTTAAATGAAAAGGTTGTTAAGCTTACTATTCCATTACATACGAATTCGGTATATGTAACAGTAGGTTTATTCTGTATGTCGGTTGTACTTATTGTCGGAGAGTGCATATAGCCTCTTTTTTTAAGAATAAACACTACTCATTGTAGTGTTTAAGGGGGAATAAAATGAATGCAGCAGATTTAACAATTTGGCTTGTGGCTGGGGCGGGAGTATTGTCATTTATATCACCGTGCTCTTTACCGCTATATCCATCTTATTTATCTTATATTACAGGTGTGTCTATCCAAGATTTAAAAGAAAATCGTGGGATTATGCAAAAATCAGCGATTATACATACAGTATTTTTTATGATCGGATTTTCGGTTATATTTTACGCGTTAGGTTTATCGGTAAGCTGGATTGGAATAACATTTTCATCTAACCAAAAATTGATTCAACAAATTGGTGGGATTTTTATTGTTTTAATGGGGCTATTTATGACGGGCTTGTTTCAGCCTAAGTGGCTTATGGCAGAGAAAAAGGTGCAGTATAGAAGTAAATCGACTGGATATATTCGCTCGATTTTAGTCGGTATGACATATGCAGCGGGTTGGACGCCATGTGTTGGACCGATATTTTCAGCTGTACTCATGCTTGGCGCGACGAATCCTGAAGGGGCGCTTCTTTATATTACAGCGTATACTCTTGGGTTTGCGGTTCCATTTTTCGTGATGGCATTCTTTATTGGGAAGGTAAAATGGATTGTTACATATGCCAATGTCATGATGAAAATTGGCGGTGGAATGATGATTGTAACAGGTATTTTATTGTATACAAATCAAATGACGAAAATTACAGCATTCTTTATTCGTCTATTCGTTGGATTTACAGGTTTTTAAAAATGAGGAGGAAGAAAAGTGAAGAAAATAATTGCTATTATATTAGTAGGGGCACTCGTTTGGGCGGGGGTTAACTTTTATAATTCAAAGAAAGAAGAGAAGGAAAGAAAAGCGAAACAAGCAGAGTTACAGGAGAAAGAAGTATTACCACAAGTCGGTTTTAAAGCACCTAGCATCACATTAAAAGGATTAGACGGAAAGTTACAGTCGTTAAATGATGCCAAGGGAAAACCGTATATTATTAATTTTTGGGCATCATGGTGTGGGCCGTGTGAAATGGAGGCACCTGACTTAGTTCATATGTATGATAAATATAAAAAGGATGTTGAAATTTTTGCGGTGAATGCAACTGTTAGTGACCCAGTACAAGAAGCAAGCGCATTTGCTAATCGTTATGGTTTTGAGTTTCCTGTTCTACTAGATATGGACGGAGTAGCTGGACTAGATTATAAAGTATTCTCTTTACCGACGACATTTTTTGTTAATAAGGATGGAATTATAGTAGATCATGTACGAGGTGTATTGCCACCCGATCAATTAGAAAAGAAATTTAAGAAATTGATTGAGAATTAAAAGGAGATTTCGTGACAATGGAATGGATCGTGAGGTTACAACCCATATCTCTTATAATTGGAAGTCTATTTGGGTTTATGTTGATGAAACGAAAGATGAGGCATCAAAATGTATCATATGAAAAAATGATGGATGCCTTAACAAATGCTTTTCTTATCATCGTATTTGTATGGAAGTTTGCACCAGCAATTTTAAATCCTGTATGGGCTTTTGGGGCGCCGGTGCAAGCAATATTAGCTATTGGAAGTATGCAACATATTGTAGTAGGATGCGTAATTGCGAGTGTATACATTGTTTGGAAAAGTAAAAAGGAACAATTTTCGCTTCGTATTTTACTTGATGTACTCCCTTTTGGATTGTGTGTGTGCATTATCTTTTATTTTCTATTCCATCATGAAGTAGGTGTACAAACGACACTATCATGGGGAATGAATATATATGAATCTAAATTTTTATATCATCCTATTTTCGTATATGAGATCATCCTTGCTCTTTGTATAATGGGCTTGTTATGGATGAAAAATGAAAGGCTCGGAAATGGAAAGAATATAAGTGTTTTTCTAATTATTGAGGGGTTTGCTCATATTATTATTTCGCTTGTTAGTGAACAAAATTCGGTTCTGTTTGGTCTATCAGCAGAGCAAATAATGAGCTTTTGTATTATTAGTTTAGGGATTTTGTTGGGGCCTAAAAAATAAAAAATAGCCATTAACGGATATTCCCCGTACATGGCTATTTTTTTATTACATATATTAAAAAATCGGCGGAGTAACAGAAAATAAGACTATCGCGTTTTTTTCAAAATGATTCACCCATTTATGCTTTAAATAAGCAGGTATCTTTACACTGTCACCAGTTTCTAATACGTATTCTTCCTCATTTAAATATAATGTGATTTTCCCTTCTAAGACAAATGCTAATTCTTCTCCTTTATGTTCTAGCACATTTTCTGATGAAGCTGTATTAGGCGGGACGGTCATAATTGCTGTTGCTAAATTTCCAGTGAAATCAGGTGAAAGCATTTCATATGATAAATTATCAATAATCATTTTCTTTCGTTTATGGGAACGTACAATTAAATCGTCTGTATTTGTATCTTCAAGTAAAAAGCTAAATGTTGGCACATCAAGAGCTTTAGCAAGCACTTTTAATGTTTGGATAGAAGGGTTAGCGGACCCGCGCTCAATTTGACTTAACATTGATGGTGTAATATCGGCCATCTTTGCTAGTTCTTTACTAGTTAAACCTTTTTCTTTTCTTTGTTTTTCAATTTTTTTACCAATATCTATATTTTCCATAATGAAAATCTCCTTAATAATT
>NZ_JAKUEU010000098.1:0-16586 GCF_022663075.1 Bacillus cereus group sp. BfR-BA-01441 | reverse complement strand
TGCTCTAATAATTCTTTAACAACCTCTACATGGCCACGCTCAGATGCAGAAATAAGTGCTGTCCCACCTGACCTAGTCGTTTCTTTCGTATTAACTCCTGCATTAATTAATACTTTTACAATATCCGTATATCCTTCTCTACTTGCATAAAGAAGTGGATTACTTTTTTTCTCATCTTTAATTTCAATATTAGCACCTGCACCAATTAATGCTTTAACTGTCTCTACATGATTTTGGTACGTCGCTGCAAGGACAGGCGTTTCTCCGTTGTCACCTTCTACGTTTATATTCGCTCCATCCTGAATCAACTTCATAGCTGTCTCTGTGTCTCCAAGAGTAGCTGAAAGTAACAACTGTTTGTCCATTAAATTTATACTTTTCTCTTCTTTAGATTCTTCCTGTTCTTTATGCTTCTCTTTTTTCTTCTCATTTTTCACATGAACCGGTTTCGATTCTGGTTCTTCTTGCTTATCGCAAGCCACTACCGTCATTAAAAGTCCTAATAAAATACATAATAAAATTTTTTGTTTTCTCACAACTACAGCTCCTATGAAAGATAATGTTTTCTTAACCATTCCTCCATCACATACAATAACTCTTCTTGATTACATTTATCCATAAGCCCTTTAGATTCCTTCTTTAATCGGATTATCTTAAGCTTATACTATGTTTCTCAACCTATTGAAATGATACGCCTGATGGCCCCATCATTAACATTATGAAGCAATTAGTTTAGCACGTTTTTACCGCATTTGTATACATTTCTAAAAAGTACATAAATGATTGCTTTAGGTTACTATATTCCATTGTAACCGTTCTGCTAAAAATTTTACACCTTTTCTATATTTGCACCTGAGTAATAATAGAAAAAGACAACTACATAGTTGTCTTTTCCTATTAATGATGTCCACCATGATTTCCTGCTTTCGGTTTCCCCATCATCTCTTTATTCATTTCCCATTTATGCTCTGCTAGCTCTTTATACGAAAGAACTTTCCCCTTATAGTTAGATACAAATCTCTCTGCATCTTTTTTATTTTTAAATGAAATGACATTATAAGCCATCGGTGTCGTTATTGTTTTATCATATACGTAAGTAGCGTCTTCTAACGAAATCCAATCTTTCGAATCATAATCTCGGACAAATTTCTCTTTCGTCTTTTCATCTGAGTTGATCTCCATCCATTTATACATACAACCGATATCATCAAACTTTAACGCTTTTCCATTTTCTAAAATAATTTCTGTTGCAAATTGATTATCTGTTACCCCAATTTGGCAAATATCACATTTATCATGTTTCTCATCAATGGCAACAGCTGCTGTTTCCTTTTTCCCACACCCGACTACCGTAAATACGAAACATAAACATATAGCAAGTACGACATATTTTACTTTCATCAATATTCCTCCCTAGAAACCGTATACTCCACGAAAAGAATACCAAAAGGTTGTGTGAGATTTGTGAAAAAACAATGTGCTTTTTGTAATATAGGAAACAAAAAAAGATGTGTAGTTATTTCTACACATCTCTCATCACTCGCAACCTGTAATTAACAAATCATCTTCTAATTTAACTAATAATGTATCCGCACTAATTTCCTGTCCAACTTCTACATTTACCAATCTTATATTTCCACTAATCC
The DNA here is from genome assembly GCF_022663075.1 of Bacillus cereus group sp. BfR-BA-01441. Classification (NCBI taxonomy): domain Bacteria; kingdom Bacillati; phylum Bacillota; class Bacilli; order Caryophanales; family Bacillaceae; genus Bacillus; species Bacillus cereus group sp. BfR-BA-01441. The sequence continues at coordinate 14,940 of NZ_JAKUEU010000098.1, read as the reverse complement.
CGACTGCAATTTTTTTAAGCTCACCGTCATTTTTTCGGATCATCAGTAATTTTTCCCATTCATATACGTAAGAAGATTCATTAATAAAAATCTCCTCTACTTTTCCTTCATAAGAGCTATAAATCTCTTCAATTCTCGTTTTCATATAACATCTACTCCCTATTTCACACTTCACTATTTTCATCTTATTCTACCATTCTTACGAGAAGCAGCTTACTTTTTAAAAATTCAAATTAACTACCGTGAACAAAATGAACAAAATAAAAATTATGCTTCTAATGATGTTATTTTTCAAATTATTTACCATTTGAATAGATGCTTTTATTATAAATAAAAAACCTTTTTCTGAATTTTTATTCTATTTTGAAAGCGCAATCATTCTTTTGAGGGGGAAATTACATGTTAGCACTACTTGGATTTGCGATGGTATTTGTCTTTATGTTTTTAATTATGACGAAACGTATGTCAGCGCTAGTAGCATTAATATTAATTCCGAGTGTTTTTGCATTAATTGGCGGATTCTATGCCGATATGGGACCTATGATGTTAGAGGGGATCCAAAAATTAGCACCTACTGGTATTATGCTTATGTTCGCTATTTTATATTTTGGGATTATGATTGATAGCGGTTTATTCGATCCTGTCATTAGTAAGATTTTAAAATTTGTAAAAGGAGATCCTTTAAAAATCGTTGTCGGAACGGCTATATTGACTATTATCGTTTCTCTAGATGGTGATGGTACAACAACATACATGATTACAGTTTCCGCAATGTATCCACTATATAAGCGCCTTGGAATGAACCCCCTCATATTAGCTGGAGTTGTTATGTTAGGGGCAGGGGTAACAAATCTTACACCTTGGGGTGGACCCACAGCTCGTGTTATGAGCGCACTTGGGCTTGAGGCTTCCGAATTATTTACACCTCTTATTCCAGGAATGATTGCTGGTGCAATTTGGGTTGTTTTCGTTGCCTACTATCTTGGAAAAAAAGAAAGAAAACGTTTAGGAATTATGGATGTACAGTATTTAAAACAAATGCAAACAATGGATGAGCAAGCTGCAACTGTCGAAGCAGCAGTGCATAAACGCCCTAAACTTCTATGGATTAACTTTTTATTAACCGCCACATTACTTGTCTGTCTCATACTAGAAGTTATGCCATTACCTGTTTTATTTACAGTCGCTTTTGCTATCGCTGTTATGATTAACTATCCAAACTTAGAGCAACAGAAAGAACGTATTGCTTCTCATGCTGGGAATGTATTAGCAGTTGTTTCTCTCGTATTTGCTGCCGGTATTTTCACTGGTATTTTATCTGGAACAAAAATGGTAGATGCAATGGCTAACAGTGTAGTAACTCTTATACCAGATGCACTTGGACCACAATTGCCAATTATTACAGCACTTCTCAGTATGCCATTCACATTTTTCATGTCTAATGATGCATTTTACTTCGGGGTATTACCTATTTTGACGAAAGCTGCTGCTACTTACGGAATTAGTGCAGCTGAAATGGGACGCGCTTCCTTACTTGGGCAACCCGTTCACTTATTAAGTCCTCTTGTCGCTTCCACTTATTTATTGGTCGGAATGGCAAAAGTTGATTTCGGTGAACATCAACGCTTCACTTTATTGTGGGCCGTTGGAACGACAATGGTTATGTTAATTACCGGAATTGTAATTGGGATTATTCCAATATAAGATGCAAAAAAAACAGTAGAAGGAATAAAATCCTCTACTGTTTTTTATTATGAAGAAACAAGAAAATAACGTCTCTCGGGTCTCCCAACACTTCCATATATTAGCTCTGCGTGGACTTTCTTCCCAGATATCAAATACTCTAAATAACGCCTTGCCGTTGATCGGCTTACGCCTACCATTGAACTTAGCACCTCTGCTGTAATCCCTTCTTCATTAACTGTTAACATATGCTTTTTTATTTTCGCTAAAGTTAAAGGATCTATCCCTTTCGGGGCATATTCTATTTGATCTCCCTTCACCCCTCTTTGAGACCATAAATATTCAATTTGCTCCGTAGATAATTGATTATTTTTCTTTAACTGTATAATCTTTTTTTGATAGCCTTCCAGACTTGCTTTAAATCGATCAAACATTAGTGGCTTTACGATATAATCTGTTACTCCGCCCCGCAGGGCGTGCCTCACTACATCTGTTTCCGATGCCGCTGTAATCATAATAATATCTGTATCGTGCAAATGATGTCTAATATATGTGACAAGTTCCGTTCCTTGCATATCAGGTAAGTACACATCTAATAAAACAAGCTGTGGCTTCACAAGCTCTAGCCATTCTTTCGCTTGTTCTCCAGTCGTTGCCGTTCCAATTACTTTAAATCCCTCAATTTTCTCAGTAAAACGACGATGAATGTCAGCAATCCGAATATCATCTTCTACAATTAATACTTCAATCTCCTCACCCATTACTATTCGCCTCTCTCTTTCGGTAGTGCAATAATAAATAACGCACCACCTAAATCCCCTTTTTCAATTGCAATACTTCCATTTAAATCTTCTACTAACTCTTTCACTTTTGCTAATCCATATCCTCGCTCTCCTCCTTCTTTCGTCGAAAAGCCTTTATAGAATATGCTAGTAATTATTTCATCATGAATCCCTTGCCCTGAATCTTCCACTTCAATTAATATTTCTTCTCCAATATCAGTTACAAACATCCTTACTTTCTTATCATTCTCTTCATTTTTTTCAATTGCTTCAAATGCATTCGTAATTAAATTTCCTAAAATAGAAACGACATAATTACTCTCAATATGTGGACTTAATTTTTCTAAACCACTTTCTCTATCTAGCATAAAATCAATCTTCAACTCTCGTGCTCTATTATAAAATCCAATTAAAATTCCACCTAGCCATGGATTTTGAATCCGCTTCATAATAAATTGAACAAAATCTTGATATACCGCTGTTTCCTTATGAATAAGCTCTAAAGCATCTTCGTATGATTCTAATTGAATAAGACCTGAAAGCGTATACAATAAATTATTATATTCGTGCGCTTGCGCTCGTAATGCCTCTGTATATTGCTTCGTCTGAGATAATTCTGCTGTTAACTGATCCATTTCAGATTTCAAACGTAAGCTCGATACAACACCAGTTACTTTATTCTTTACTTTAATAGGTAGACGGTTCGCAATAACAGCCTGTCCTTTTATATTTAATTGGCGATCAAACTGTTCTTCACCAGTTTGAAGTACATCTAGTATCGTTGAATTAGGAATTACATTTAAAATAAATTCCCCAATAATATTTTGTTGTTTATCTAGCGAAAGAATATCATAAGCTGCTTGATTGACTAAACTAATCATGCCATTTTTATCGATTACAATAATCCCTTCACGTACAGATTGAATCACTGTACTATGCTCTTCATATAAAGATGAAATTTCTTCTGGCTCCATCCCGAACATCATTCTTTTTATACTTGCCGCTAAATATATAGAGCCGATTACTCCAATTAATAGCCCTATTATTGTAATCCAAAATACACGCTTTCCATACACTTCTACCGCTCCATGAATATCAGCCATTGAAAATCCAACAGACACCACACCAATGATTTCATTTTCCTGATTACGGATTGGAACTTTTCCGCGTAATGAAGGGCCTAATGATCCAGTTGCTTTCGAAACATATGATTTTCCTTCTAATAAAACGCCTTTATTATCTCCGCCAACCATTTTTTCTCCTATTTTATCTCGCTCAGGATGCGCATAACGAATCCCCTCTTTGTTTCCAACTACAATGAAGTCAGCCTCTGTATCCATTCGAATTTTTTCTGCGATTGGCTGAATAATAGAAGCTGGATTTTCTTTTTGAAAAGCTTCCTGAATTTCTGGTATCGCGGCAACTGTTTTCGCAACATGCAAAGCCCGTTTCCCAATTTGCTCTTCTACCGTTTCAGATAATATGTAATAAAATAAATAACTCGTTAGCAGAAGTACCACTAAAATAAGTGTACTAATAGTTAATGTAATTCTCGGTTGGAGTTTTAATTTTTTTAATTTCAAAACCATTCCCCTAACATGATTAAAGATAGAATTTAAAGAATATACAGTCTCTTTAATTATACTTAATCATAACACGGTTACTCTATATTTCTTTCTTTTTCTCTTCATAAAAAAAGAAACGAAGTAAAATTATTACCTCGTTTCTTAATATTTGTTATTACACTTTAAACTTACTAATCATCTCTTGTAATTCTTCTGCCATTTGTGATAAATGGACTGCTGCTGCATTTATTTCATCTACTGAAGCTAATTGTTCTTCTGAAGAACCAGCAATATTTTGAACGCTTGCTGCATTTTCTTCAATTGTAGCTGCAATTTCATTAATAGATGCACTTACTTGTTTTGCATCTACCGTCATTTGTTTTGCTACATCTACCATGCTATCAATTTGTACAACTGTATCATTTGTAGACTTCAATATTTCGGCAAAGCTTTGCTTCGTTTCATTTGCAACTACAAGTCCTGATTGTACTTCTGCTCCAACTTGATTCATAGAGCTTACTGTTTCTTTTATATCAAATTGAATCTCTTTCACTAGTTTCCCAATTTCCGTAGAAGACTGTCCTGATTGTTCTGCTAGCTTTCGCACTTCATCTGCTACAATTGCAAATCCTCTTCCTTGCTCTCCAGCTCTCGCAGCCTCAATTGCCGCATTTAACGCTAATAAATTTGTCTGTTCTGCAATATGTTGAATCACTTCAAGGATTGCTCCAATTTGTTTCGACTTATCGTCTAACAAACCAATGATTTTGTCTGACTGTGAAACAGACTCATGAATTAATTGCATTTGATTCACAGTTTGTTCAACTAACTTCCCACCATTTTCAGCTTTTTTCTTCGTATACATAGAGGCTGTAGATACTAATGAAGAACTATCTGCAACACGCTGAATTCCTTCTGTAACTTCTTCTAACAATGTTGCTCCTTCTTCAACTTCTTTCGTTTGTATTTCTGCACCACTTGATACTTGCTCTATCGCCTGTGTAATTTGTTCCGTTGCTTCGCTTGTCTGCTTCATACTAGCTGTTAATTCTTCTGAAGATGCCGCTACATGACTTGCTGAAGTGTTTATATTGGAAATGACACTTTGTAACGATGCAGCCATCTCGTTAAAACTTTCTCCTAGCTGTCCAATTTCATCTTTAGAATGAACTGTAATTGATTCTGTTAAATCACCTTCACTAATCTTCTTCGATGATATGACAAGTTGTTTTAACGGTTTAATAATAGACGCAATTATGAAGTAAATTACAATCCCACCGATTATTAGTGAAATTCCAAGAACAGTTACTGTTTTATAGAAAATAGGTTCAGCCGCTTCGATAATTTCTTTGGAAGGCATAATTCCTGCTATTTTCCACCCAGTTTTCTTATTCGTTTTAAAAGTGATATTGCGATCTTCACCATCTAATGAATAATGAAAATCCCCAGCTTCCTGTTTATACAATTCTTTACTAAGTTTCTCTTCTAATTTCTCTCCTGGCTTCATTTTCGGGTGCGCTACTACATTTTTATCTTGATCAAATATCGCTACATATCCTTCCTTACCAATATTAACCATCTTGGAAGTAGTAACAATATTATTAATGATTAAGTCAATCCCAAGAACTCCACTTTTATCCTCGTTTTGTTTTGCTAGTGTAATAACAATATTCCCTGTCGTTTTTGACTTATATGGAGCAGTTACAATTACCTCTCCACTTTTCTTCACGGCCTCTTTATACCAATCTCTTTCTGTAGGATTATATCCATCTGGCATCTGAATAGCTGGTGATTGAATGAACTGTCCATTACTAGATCCTGTATAGATTGCTTCCATTTCTGGATGCAGTTTATTGTATTCTTCTAGTTTATTTTGTATGTTTTGAATTTGATCTGCTTGGTAACTTGATTGTGTGAATAATTTCGTAAAATAAGTTGCATCTACTTTTTTACTATCCAATTCTTTATTAATTACATTATCCAAAATTTTTATATTATCTTTCGCCGAGTTTAAAATCGTTTCATTAAAATTCGTCTTCGCCTGTTGATAAGACGTCCAACCAATTACAATACTTGGAAGAATTAAAATAATAATAAATGATACAAGTAACTTTGTTTTTAAACTACTACTCCTTAATTTCCCTTGAAACATACTTCTACCCCTCCATACCGTTTTAAATGTAATTAATTAACATTTAATCTTTCTATAAAAATAATACGATTTAAATGTATCAATGAGACTCTCTATCTTTTTATACATCTAAAGAATTGATACATATCTTTTTCATTCTATATAAATTAAATAATTAAAACAATGTATAAAAATGTATATTATTCGAAATATTATAATTCATAGGAGAACCTCTAGTATTTCACTTACTAGAGGTTCTTTCCACCTTATTATTCTTTATCTTTTTCTACTTCTTTTTTCTTATCTTCTACTACAGATACAACAGGTTTATCACTTGATAATTGTTGCACTGCTCCTTTTCCTGCAAATCCTTCTAATAGCTCTTTTAAGTCAATTCCAGAAGAAGCCTTTAACGTTTCTTGCATCGTTGCCATTAAATCAGTCGCATAGCCCGCAACTTTTCCGGCCCCGCTATTTTTACCACCGCCGCCTGTATCGACAACTGTGATTTTATCAATATTACTAAGCGGACTTGCAACTTCCTTCGCATAACTTGGAAGCATTTTAAGAACCATATCCATAATTGCCGCTTGACCATATAATTCAAATGCTTCAGCAATTTTTTGTTTCGCTTCTGCTTCTGCTAAACCTTTTAATCTAATAACATCTGCTTCTGCTGTACCTTGCGCTTTTTGTACTTCCGCTTTCGCTTGACCTTGCGCTTTTTCGATTTCCGCCTTCGCTAAACCTTCCACACGTACTTCTTCCGCACGAGCTCTCGCTTCAGCTTCAATCTTATATTGATCCGCATCTGCCTTTTTAATTTGTTTTACTTTTTCTGCTTCTGCTGATTGCTCAACAGCATAACGATCTGCATCTGCTTTTTTCTTAACTTCTGCATCGTATTGCTTTTCACGACGCGCAATCTCTTTTTCTTCTAACTCGATTTGCTTTTCACGCTCAATGATTTTAACGCGCATTTGCTCTTCTGTAACACCTTGTTGTGCTTTCGCTTGTTGTAATTCGTAAGAAAGATCCGCATCTGCACGTGCTTGCTCTTGTTCTCTCTTATAGGACTGTACTTTTAATTCTTTATGTTTTTCAGCTTCAGCGATTTGTGCATCACGTTGATATTCTGCTTCTTTTGCCTCTTTTTCAGCACGTGCTTTTTCAATACGTGCTTCTTTTTCACGCTCTGCATTTGCAATTGTTGCATCACGCTTAACTGTCGCAATTTGCGGCTGACCAAGCGCATCTAAGTATCCATTTTTATCCATTATTTCTTTAATTGTGAAAGAAACAATGCGAAGTCCCATCTTCTTTAAATCTGTAGAAGCTACTTCATGTACCTTTTGAGCAAATTGCTCTCTATTACTATACGCATCCTCTACTGTCATAGAAGATAAGATTGCACGTAAGTGACCTTCTAAAACCTCTTTTGCTTCTACTTTTAACTCTTCTGTTTCTTTTCCTAAATATTGCTCAGCTGCAGTAGATACTTCTTCAATTGTAGAACCTACTTTAATAATAGAAACACCATTTACTGTAACTGGAACACCTTGCTTCGTATACGTATCACGTGTACCAACTTCTAATTTGTAGTTTAATAGGCTTAAAGGCTCTGCTCTTTGCATAATTGGAACTACGAAAGTACCGCCCCCGCGGATAATCTTAATCTTCTTTCCATCATCAGTGGTAACAACATTCTTTCCTCCACCAAGCCAGTTCCCTGTAACAATTAACGCTTCATCTGGACCAACCGTACGATACTTCGTAATGAATACTAAAATGAGTAGAATTAAAATTGCCAGTAAAACTCCACCGATAATTAATGGAATCGTCATGTAAATTCCCCCTTATAATTTTGGTTTTTTTAAAGAATAAGCGATGTTTTGTACAAGTAAAACACCATCTTGGACTCCCTCGATAATAACCTCTGTTCCTTGCGAAATATCTTTTTTTCCAACAGTTTTAGCTGGGATTGCATTACTTCCAAATTGGGATAAAATTAATACTTCACCAAATCCTTCTGTAGGAATTGTCGTAATGACTTCTCCTTTGCAACCGATAAATTCATCCATACGTTGTACGGTATTTTGTTCTGCTTCTGCAATCGGTTTTAAAATTAGTATTTTCATGATGAAAACACCGATAAAAGATGTAGCAAATGCAGCCCCGAAAATAGTAATACTATTAAAGGAAAATAAGTACTCTCCTATATAACTAAGCCCACATAACATGGCGAAGAAACTAAGTAATAAAGTAACAACGGATACAGATCCGCCCCCAAAACTAAATATCGATTCAAATATATCTCCAAAGAAGATATAAATAACAGTGAGTATAGTAGCAATAATAAATCCATATAAATAAATTGTTTCAAGTGGATAACCAAACAAGACCATTTCTTATCCCCCTTTCTTAAACAATCCCTTTTTTGTTATGTGTATGCCCCACCTCTTTCAAAGATTATTGTTCTTAATTTTCAGTCATTTATCTTTTAAATAAAAGCCTGTAAGACAGGCCTCTAAAAAAGAACAGGAGAAACCTATTGTGACAGGCTCCTCCTAGAAAATAACCGATATATTATATATCTATATAATATACTATTTTCCACAAAAAGTAAAGTTAAACATACATTGGAAAAGCACTTATTTTACTGACAATTCGTATGTTCCATCGCCATTATCATATTTATATACATACAAGTAATACTTACCTGGTTTTGCATTAAATTTTGCTTCTATATAATTCCCATTAGCTTGACCGTAAGCCGCATAATTTTGCATATCTGATTCATGGTGAAGTACCCATGTCATCCCAATTCCATACTCATTTAAAACAGAAATGTCGATATCTTTCGCTAATGCTACATTAAATGTATAAACATCAGTGTGGTCCCCGCCAATAAGACTACCTTTTATAGTACTATTTAGCCCGATACGATTTGCTTCCTCTGGACGATTATTTGGTTCTGATTCTGTTAAACTTCCATCTTTAATCGTAACAGTTGTTTCGCTTCTGCTCTCTTTTCCCTTATCATCTTTTACTCTTAACGATACTTTATAAGAACCTTCTCTTTCATATACATGTACTGGATTCACTTCTGCACTTGTGCTTCCATCTCCAAATTCCCATAAATAAGAAGCAATTTTTCCATCTTCATCGTTTGAGCCATCACTTTTAAATTGAATTCCCTCTTTTACAAGACCACTATAAGGGCCATTTATATTAACCGTTGGAGCTTTATTTTCTCCATCATCTTTTGCGATTCCATGGAAGACTACATCATATTCAAATTCATTTGAGCTATTCACACGATAATTGACGAAGTATGCTGTAACAGTTTTGTAGCCACTCCATTCTTTTTGCGCCAATTGTTCTAAAGATTCATTTACTCTTTTACTCATTTCTTTCCAATCTTCTGATTCACCTTTTGTGACACTACCTGTATACGTACCTTCTAATATAAATGTATTAAAGAATTGAGAATTATGTTTTGTCATTTTTGTATCTTTCATAGGCAACGTATCACTAATTTCTTTCTTCACCGCTGCTAATGACTTCGTTTCATGTTCAGCTAAATAATCATCAGCTACTTCTGGTACAGTGTATGTATCTTGATTATCAATTAACTGCTGCATATACTCTTGATACTCTTTATTTAACTTAGGATCTTTACTTAGATTTTCACGATATGCATCATAATTTTCCACGTCATTCGCACGAATCAAATCTTGAATTTTATCAAATGTTTCAAACTGATGCGTATATAAGTAAGACTGCAATGCGAACGAGTAATTATAGAAATCCCAAGAACCGTATTTAGCAAATAGTGTACGCTCTGCTGTATAACGGCTTGCAGGATCAGATGATAATCCGCTAATTATACTCTTTCTTGGTACAACGTTATTCGTACGAGTAGATCCTGCGAAAAACTCTGCATTTCCTTCTTGGAACCAAGTTAACCTTTCATTTTGATACATATCTCCTCTTCCAAATAGACCTGGTACTTCATATCTACCTTGCAGGTAATGAGTAAATTCATGACGGAATAACTCTTCTAAACTATAAATACTTTGCTCTGGTGTACGCTCATATGTAAAGAATGTACCTGTCTCTTCAATATAAATTCCACCGTTGTTTGTTTCATATCCATACAATTGTCTATTTAACTGATATTCATCTGGACTATTATAAATTACGATCGTTAATACATCATCCGCATTTCCTGGCTCTAACGCTTTGTCATTTCCAATTACACGGTGATACTGTGCCTTTACTTCCTTCGCAGCCCAATATAGTCTCTTAATTTTTTCTTCTGATACTTTATCTCCTGTTTTGAACACAATTGATCCATCGTCGAATGTATATGTTTTTGGTAAGTATTGCTCTTTTCCTTCTTTACGTATTTTCTCTAAATCTACTGTATTCCCGCTATAATCTTTACCATTATAATTTGTTGTAATTTGTTCTACCGCAACAAAATACGGTTCACTTAAGCGCGGGTACATATGCATTGCTTGTGTAACAACCTCTAATCCTTTATTTGGATTGCTATGAAACTTCCCTAAACGGCTAGCAAAATAAATTCCATTATTAACGAGCCATTTATTTTCTGACGTTACTTCATTTAGAAGAGCAATACGATTTATTTCATTAATAAACCCATCTACTTTTCCATACCACATCGTTTCATTCGCTTCTTTACGAGCCTCAGTTAAGTACGACTGTATATCATAGTCAATACCTTGCATAATATCGTATATTGCTTGTCCCTTCATTCGATCATTTACATAAGTAGTATAATTATCATTGTATTGCTTTAAAATATTCGATGCGTATTGAACCGTTTCAACATCGCTTGAAGCATTACTAATTAATTTACCGTATGCAGATACGACTGTATCTTGTTCAACTGTACCAAGCTTAAAGTTTGGATTTTTTGCGATTGCTTTTAAAGCAGGTAAACATTTATCCTGGAAGCTTCTTTCATTTAAGTCGCTTAATTCACTATTATAAAATGCAAGATAAAAAGCTGAACGCAGCACTTCAGTAAACGTTTGAATTCCTTTTGAATCATCTTTCGTAAATGTACTACCTCTATGAGCTAATTCATCTATAATGACTTGCATTTTTCCTTTATCTTTATAAAAAGCCTTTGCATCTTCATTAAACTGGAATAAGTCTGTAATTTGGTGCCATTTAATACTGCCTAACGTTTCAACTAATTCTTGGTCATTCATTTTGTTTAAATCAGCCATTGAATAGCTTTCTTTAACCTGCTTTACTGCAGTTTTCTTCGTAATAGATGCTGGTCGCTGTGAAAAATCTCCTACTTTTAAACGTTCTTGAAATGATAAAGTTTCATCACCTTTTGAAATATGTCCAACTTCATCTACCGACTTTTCAATTCCAACCGGTTTCGTTTTTAACACGTTATACGGTACTTTTTCTTCCGCTGCTGCATGAGTTTGAAGTGCGCCTAACGATAAAGCCATTGTACTAATGCTAAGCATCACTTTATTGATCTTTGATTTCTTGTTCATATCCTGACCCCCTATTTTAATATTCCATTCAAGAATTTAACATAAAATCTGGATGTAACAATATAAAATGCAATATTTCATATTATTTCTTCCTATAATTTGTACATATCGTGAACGCATTGCTCTTTACCTCCCTAAAACAAATTACATCCTTTCACATTATAAAAAGGGAATTTTTTGACAATTAAAAACTTAATTGTTATGATTATTATAATTGTTAACTTTATTAAATAAGGGTGGGATTCTATGATAAAAAAAGAAAACAGTGTATTTTATATCTCCTTCTTGCTAACAACATTATTCATTATATGGGGAATTACCCCAGCAAGTTGGATACAAGGCTACGATTTACAAAGTGTTACATCTTCTTTAAACTCATTTATCCTCAATAAATTTGGATGGTTTTACTCTCTACTTATGACTACAATGATTATTTTGGCTGCTTATTTAGCATTTTCCAAGTACGGTTCTATTCGTCTTGGCAAAGATGGAGAAAAGCCAAAATATAATTATCCATCTTGGCTATCCATGTTGTTTGGGGCAGGAATGGGAATTGGACTCCTCTTTTATGGAATCGCTGAACCGATTTCACATTTTACAGATCCGTTAACAGGAAAAGCAGGTACAGAAGAAAGCGCCAAACTCGCTATGCAATATTCATTTTTCCACTGGGGACTCTTTCCGTGGTCACTATACGCAATGGTCGCTTTAACAATTGCATATTTCACATTCCGCAAACAAAAAGGTAGCACAATTGGGGCTACAGTTACTCCATTATTTAATCGATCGAAAAATTCTCGTATTGGAAAAACAGTTGATATTTTAGCTGTTTTAGCCACAGTGTTTGGCATTGTACCATCTGTTGGGATTGGTGCTCAACAAATTGCTGGAGGATTAAGCTATTTATTCCCTTCCATTCATAACACTTTACTTACCCAGCTCGTACTTATAGCTATCTTCGCTGTTTTATATTTAACAAGTGCACAAACTGGCTTAGATCGTGGGATTAAATATTTGAGTAACTTGAATTTCTCTCTTGCAGGTATTTTACTCATCTCTTTCTTACTTTTAGGGCCAACCGTATTTATTATGAAATATTTCACATCTACACTCGGTTCTTATATTGGAGCTTTGCCTAGTATGGGATTAAATTTAGGAGCATTTAATGAAAAATCTTCTTCTTGGATTGAAAACTGGACTATTTTCTATTGGGGATGGTGGATTTCTTGGTCTCCATTCGTCGGCACATTTATCGCACGTATTTCTAAAGGGCGTACAATAAAAGAATTTATTTTTGGAGTTGTATTAGTCCCAACTCTTATCTGTACATTTTGGTTTGCAGTATTTGGTGGTACCGCAATTCATATGGAAATGTTCCAATCGCTTGGAATAGCTGATGGAATTGCAAAAAATGGTACAGAGATTGGATTATTTGCTGTTATTTCACATCTACCATTCTCTACATTTTTAACGATTATCGGGTTAATTTTAGTAGCCACATTTTTCGTTACTTCTGCCGATTCAGCAACATTTGTTGTTTCAATGCAAACGAGTAACGGAAGCTTATCACCGAAAAATAGTTTAAAACTTATATGGGGATTAACAATCGCGATAATTGCCGCTATTTTATTACAAGCTGGAGGATTAAATGCACTACAAATCGCAGCTATCATCGCAGCACTACCATTTTCTATCGTAGTCGTTCTTATGGTCATTTCGCTCTTTAAGGAGCTGCGAAAAGAAGATGTTAATTTGCAAACAAAAGAAGTATCTCAAAAAATAAAAAAGGTTATGTAACGATTAGCACCTCAAATTACTTCTGAATCCGTAACAACTGAGGGAAAAGTAGATTAATAAAACCCATTCGTATGAAATATAATTTTCATACGAATGGGTTTTCACTCTATTATATAGTGTTGTAAACATGCCTTCTCCTCAAATCCTACTTTCTTGTACAATTTCATCGCACGATCATTATTCGTATTCAAACATAATTCTATCTCCTTCATTCCTTGGAAGGAAATAATATACTGAATTGCCTTTTGTAATAACCGCTCTCCGACACCTTTTCTTCTACTATTTTCAGCGGTTGCAATAAATTCGATATTCGCCTCTTGAAACTCTGGATTTACTTCCACATATACATAACCTTCTAACTTATCATTCTTCATACTTACAAATAATTTATTCGTATTACTTAAACGTTCAATAATTTCGTTTTCGTCATAATATGTATTAGAAAACACATGATTGTGTAAAGCGATAAACTGCTCAAACACTTGTGATAAAGCCTCTTCTACATTACATATAATACGGTGCTCCACAATATTATTTAAAACGAGAATACTATGTCGACCTTGTTCTTTTGCATGTAAATTCCTCATTAAACAGGCACAATTATTATTTTCCACATGATAAAAACCATAAAATCTCTCAATATGAAAAGGCAGCTTTTCTATAAGTTCCTTCCACATATGTAAAGCAACTTCTTCCCAATTCTCTGCGATAATAAACGGCCCCCATATCTCTGCACATTTCTTTACTTCATCCACATCAAATCCTAATAAACCTATTAAATTATTATTCTCATAAGTAGCAACAAAAGATTGTTCCCAGCCTATATCTGAAAAATCATGAATAATTGTCTGTAACAACTCCTCTTTCTCATCTCCACAATAGCCAACATGATGAGTAGCATCTTTATTCATATTCGCAATAAATGCTGCCACCTCTTCAATTTTCAAAATAGAACTGACATACATAACCTCTCCTCCTTCACTAATATATTCACACCTTTTCCATTTATATCCTTCTAAAAAAGACATCACCATAAGCATATTTCAAAATGAAATCGCCATGATAATGTCTTCTCAAAACTCATATAATCATCTTACGTTATAATAAGATAAAACGTTTTTTATTTCTTAAATAATCTCTTTCTAAATACAAACATACTCAGTGCTGAAAGAACTAACGCTATGCCTGAAAGTAATGTTGATGTATTCTCTTGTCCACCTGTTGCTCCTAATGATTTCTTACTTTCTTCTTGCTTATTAACAGCTGGTTTATTTTCTTTCACAACTTGATTATTCACGTTTTGTTCTTGGACTACTGCTGATTGATTTACCGTGTCTTTTGAACCTTCAATTTCTTTTCCTGTTTCTTTTACCTCCGCTTTCGATCCTTCAACTCCTGTTGTTGGCTCGTCCACTTCCTCTTTCGCTTCTTCA
>NZ_JAKUEU010000097.1:0-17224 GCF_022663075.1 Bacillus cereus group sp. BfR-BA-01441 | reverse complement strand
AAAGTACGCACATAAATATTGATGATTATTACTATCTTCTCTTGCGATAACAACAGCTTCTTTTACTTCCTTATGTTTTAGAAGTTGACTCTCTATCTCACCCAGTTCAATCCTGAAACCACGAATTTTCACTTGATGGTCAATTCTTCCTAAAAACTCAATATTTCCATCAGGTAACATTCTCACAAGGTCTCCTGTTCGATACATTCTCTCTCCTGGAATGAACGGATTTGGAATGAATTTTTCTGCTGTGAGCTCTGGTCTATTTAAATAACCACGGGCCAAACCTTCTCCGCTGATACAAAGCTCGCCTGGCACTCCCAATGGACAAAGCCCGTTAGATTCGTTTAAAATAAAAACTTTTGTATTACATATTGGTTTTCCTATCGGTATATTGTCATAAGAATTTTCTATAATAAAGCTTGTTGTTACTACTGAATTCTCTGTAGGACCATAGTTATTAACAATCTGGTAACTTTTATTTTCAAAATAATTTAGTTTATCTCCACCTGTTAATAATCTTCTTAAAGATGTATTCTCAAGCATTAAAAATTGTTCACATACTTGTGTAGGTAAAAAGCTTATTGAAATCTCTTTTTCAATAAAATATTTGTTTAATTTTGTAACATCTAATTTTAAATTATCATTTATAATATGAATCTCTGAACCCGCTATGATATAAGGAAATACTTCCCAAGCAAATGCATCAAAACTTATACTTGCATAACTAGCATTTTTATCAGTTTCACTTATTTCATTGAAGGAATTATGCCAATTACATAAGTTCACCAATGAATGATGCTCCACCATAACTCCTTTTGGCTTTCCAGTAGAACCAGAGGTATAAATAACATAGACTAAATCTTTACTGCTGCTATCAATACGTAAGTTCTCGGTTCCGTATTTAAACAAATGCTCATTATGAATATTAATAATGCTAATATCATCAACTTCTGTACAATCAACTAAATTAATTAATTTATCCTGGGTCAATAATATTTCAGTTTGACTATCTTGAAGTATATATTTAATTCTATCTATAGGATATGTAGGATCAATTGGTAAATACGCACCACCAGCTTTTAAAATCCCCATAATTCCCACAATCACATCAACTGAACGTTCTAATAATATTCCTACTATTTTATCAGAACCAACACCATTTTCTCTTAACGCTCTTGCCAATTGATTAGATTTTTCATTTAACTCCCTATATGTCAATTTCTTATCTTCAAAAACAACTGCAATGCTATCTGGCGTTCGTTCTACTTGTTCTTCAAATAACGTGTGTATTAACTGGTTTTTAGAGAAATCTACATTTGTATCGTTATGTTCATACAATAAAAAGCGCTTTTCTTCTTGTGGGATCATATCTATTTTATTTACACTTATCGAAAGATTCCTCGATATTTCCCTCAGAATATTAATATAATTTTCTGTCATTCTTAATATTGTGTCTCTTTTGAATAATCCGGTACTATATTCGACATTTAACACGATCTCATCGTCATAATCTAAAATACTAAAAGTGATATCGAATTTTGCATTATCTAATTCAAATATTATTGGACTAAGATTTAAAGCACCTTGCTTCTTAGTAAATAATTTAGCGTCTTCCAATACAAACATGGTATCAAATAAAGGGTTTCTATTAGAGTCTCTTTCATAGTCTATACTGCGAATTAGTTCGTCAAACTGATACTCTGAGTTTTCAAATGCTGTAATTGTATTTTCTTTTACCTGTTCCAAAATTTCTTTAAAACTTTTTGTAGCATCTATATTGTTTCTTAAAGCAATAGTGTTGACGAACACACCAAAAATATTTTGTAAATCTTGATGTAACCTACCTGATGCTGCTGTTCCGACAACAATATCAGTTTTTCCAGTATATTTGTGAAGTAATATATGATAAGCGCTAAGCATAAGCATATATAAAGTTGACCCTGTATCCTTAGCTACCCTTCTTATCTGTTCAGATAACTCTTTTTCTATATGAAAGTATGCATTTTCTCCTGCAAAGGTATCAATATTTTCTTTTCTATAATCATAAGGTAATTCTAATTTAGATGGCAGATGACTGTATAAATTCAGCCAATATTGCTCTTGTTTTTTGATAGCATTAGATTGATTATACGTATTATTCCATTCTACATAATCCTTGTATTGTATATTTATCTTAGGTAGATCAAGATTGTTATATAAATTGAGTATTTCATTCATAAATATTCCTTGTGATACCCCATCTGCTATTATGTGATGGAAGTTAACAACCAATATATGCTTCTCTACTCCGATTTTAATTAGTTTAGCTCTCATTAATGATGGTTTACTTAAATCAAAAGGCTTTGTTGATTCCTTACACATTTTGCTAGTTAAATCTCTTAAACCTTCATCATCTGTTACGACTATATCTAAACATTGGTATTCCAAATCAAAATCAACTTTATCATAAACCCTTTGAACTAATTCATTATCTAATACTTCAAATCCTGTTCTCAGGATTTCATGTCTATCTATAAATTTTCTAAATGCATTTTCAAGTCTATTACATTCGATTTCACCTTCGACAAGTAACGCCATAGGAATATGATATGCTCCTCTATTATTTTCCATCATAGAAAGCATGTACATTCGTTTTTGAGAAGGCGATGTAGCATAATAATCCTTGTTCGATACCCTTTCAATCCTATTTCCCCTATGATTGTCTTGGCTATTTTTCAAATATTGATCTAATACCTTTATAGTGTCATTTTTAAATATTTCTCCTATCGGCACCTCTATATTCATTCTCTTTTTAATTTCAGTAACAATCGATATCGCTTTTAATGAATCTCCGCCTATTTCATAGTAATTAGTATCTATTCCTATGTTTTCTATTCCAAATACATCTTTCCATATATCTAATATTTGGGCTTGAGTTTCATTTTCTGCTTCTTCACATGTAGTTGCTGCAACTTCATCTAGTTCATGATTTTTTATTAATTCCCCCAAAATACTCTTATTTACTTTCCCATTTACAGTCAATGGTATTTCATCTATTTTGAAAAATCTTGATGGAATCATATAATTCGGGAGCTGATTTTGCAAATATTGTTTTAGTTCATTTGGGTTTATGTCTTCATCTGAAACTACAAAAGCATACAGGCTTTTCATTTTATTATCGTTTGTATAGTCAATTACTACTGTTTTATTTACACCTTTATATTTGATTATGCAATTTTCAATTTCCCCTAATTCTACCCTATATCCCCTTATCTTAACTTGACTGTCTTTTCTTCCTAAAAATTCGACATATCCGTCCTTTTTTAACACGCCATAATCACCAGTTTTGTAAATATACCCTAATTCTTCGTGCAAAATAAATGACATCTTAGTTTTTTCAATATCATTTATATACCCACTTGCTACTCCCAATCCACCAATGTACAATTCTCCCTCTACATCTACGGGACACAATTGCTTGTTTTGATTTAATACATAAATTTTCTGGTTAGCCAACGGCATTCCATATGGTATACTTTTCCAATCACTCTTAGCTTCCTTAATAGGGTAATATATGGACCATATTGAACCCTCAGTCGCTCCACCTAAGCTAATAACTTCCGCATTTTTGAAAGTTTTCTTTATCTTCTGAGGAAGTTCCAGCGGTATCCAGTCCCCACTAAGCAATACAAGCCTTAAACTATCATCCTGTTCACTATCATTATATAAGTCCACTGTCAGTTCCATAATTGCTGGAACTGAGTTCCAAATTGTGATTCCTTCTTTCTTTACAACTTTTTTTAGGTTATATACATCCCTTTGATCATCTATAATTACAAGGGCCGCTCCACAGCTCAATGCACCAAAAACATCATAAACTGACAAATCAAAGCACAGTGAAGAAATCCCCATAATTTTATCATTTTCTGTCACACAGAATTTTTCGTTAATATCTATAATCGTATTTGTTGCTGCACCATGAGTTATTTGAACTCCTTTAGGTTTTCCTGTACTACCAGAAGTAAAAATAACATATGCCATATCTGTTTCATCTACTTTTATATTGACTTCATCACCAGAATATTCCCTAATATTTTCATCTTTATAGGTAGAAGGTGTTATAAAGAACTTACAATTACTTTTCTTTTTTATATATTCTTTTCTTTCTTCAGGATAATCAGGATCAAGCGGTATATATGCTGCTCCAGCCTTTAAGACAGCAAACAAATTTATAATGGTATCTATACATCGCTTACCTATCACACCAATGTAATCACCTTTTCTAACTCCCTTATCCATTAAGTATCTTGCAATTTGATTCGATTTTTCATTTAGTTCTTTATAAGTTATCGAATCATCATGATGAATTACAGCTACCTTATCTGGTACTAATTTTGCTCGATTCACAAACATTTCATGTAAAGTACACTTATCAAACCTTTTGTTTGTATCATTATAGGTTTCAATAACTTTTATGCTATTCTCACTAAGGTTAATACCTGATACTTGATCATTAACTATAACCTGATTTAATACATTTATATATTGTTCAAACATTGATTTAATAACATTGATCTCAAATAATTGTTCAACGTAATCCCATGTAATATATAAACCTCCATTTAATTCATAAACTTGGTTATCTATATAAACTTGGGATGTTCTTGTACTAAAAAATTTAATCTTTTCAAAATCTATCAAATGATCAAATGAATCATCTGAGTCCTCACTCAATACACTTGTAAATACAATAGGCATTATAGCTTGATTAACCATTCTATGTTTTTTCCCAATAGCTCTTATAAAATCCACACCATCATAATGTCTATGTTCAAGGGCTTCTAACAATGTATCCTGTACCTTCGCAGCAAATTTCCAAAATGACTCAATACTATCTTTCGCATTAATATCTAATAACATTAGAGTTGTGAAATCCCCAATGATTTTTTTTACGTCTTGATGAAACGGTATCCGATTAAAAACAGTTAAATTTACTGCAAATTGACTCTGATTACTCCAATATGCTAAGACATAAGCATATGCAGCACATAAAACCGATGTAGGGGTAAGATTTTTTTCTCTTGCTTTTTGTTTTAATTTATTCCATGTTTCACGTTCTAAAAATTCCGAACATTTATTGAATGTAGGTTTCTCAATTTCTAATGGGTTGCATTTTAAAGGCAATGCTGGTGCACTTGGGAAATCATCCAATTTATTTAACCAGTATTTCTCATCTTTTTTATATCGATTAGATTGCCTAAATTCATTGGTTGCTAAAACATAGTCTCTAAAATTATACTCCAGCTCAGGCAGCTGCAGACTTGGCTGATTGTAAAACATTTTAAATTCCTTGATTAATATTTTCATACTACTGTCATCACAAATTAGCGGATCTATATTTAAGCAAAAATATTTTTGATTATTGGGTAATATAAATGCTTTTATCTCAAATAATGGCCAAGTACTTGGATCTATGATTTTAGCTATCATTTTTTGTCTTTGTTCCAATATACGTATCATTATATCTTCTTGATTTAAATTCCTTACATCTACTGTGTCTACAGAATAAAGAAGTTCTCCTTCTAAGATTCTTTGTGTTCCATTTTCAAAAACTATTGTTCTTAGTATTGGATGTCTATTAATTAATTTTTGTAATGCACTATTAAACCTATCTATATTAATATCTATTTCAAATTCAACCGTTAAATTTGTAGCTGCTCCACCAATTTCAAAAGCCGGATCTCTACCTATTAAATAGGCTAATTGTATACCTGTAAGTGGGAAAGGTTCATGTAAATTCTTTAAATCTGTAGTTTTTGTAAATTGTCGGTTCTCTATAATTTCTCCTTTGTTTGTTTCGATGTAAGCACTTATTTTCTTTATTGTAGATAATCTAAACAGTTCCTTTAATGGTAAATCAACACTTAACCTGTCATTCATTTTAGATAAAAGCTCCATTGCGTTTATCGAATGCCCACCAAGAACTGCAAAACTGTCATTAATACCAACTTTATTTATATTCAAAGTTTCCTGCCACATTAAAACGAGCTGTTTTTCAATCTCATTTCTTGGTTCCTCATATTCAACCTCGGTATTAAAACTTTGATCTGGTTCAGGTAAAGACTTTTTATCTATTTTTCCATTTGCTGTTAACGGCATTTTATCTAACTTAAGGAAATAAGTAGGAATCATATAATCAGGTAACTTTTCACCTAAAAATTTTCTTAATTCTTCAACAGTAACTTCTCCTACTAATGTTAGATATGCACAAATATAATTGCTCTTGTCCTTTTCTTCTCTTGCTACAACTACAGTTTCTTTTACATTTGGATGCTTTAATAATTGACTCTCTATCTCTCCAAGTTCAATCCTAAATCCCCGAACCTTTACTTGATGGTCAATTCTTCCTATAAATTCAATATTCCCATCAGGTAACCACCTAGCCAAATCTCCTGTGTGATATAAACGCTCTCCTTCTGCAAATGGGTTTTTAACGAATTTCTCTAATGTTAGCTGCTCATTATTTAAGTACCCTTTAGTTAATCCATCACCAGAAATACAAAGTTCTCCAGGTTCACCAATAGGAAGTAAATTTTTCTTTTCATCTACTATGTAAACTGAAGTATTTGCTAACGGTTTACCTATAGGTAGAGTGTCAACATCCTCATCTATTTCATTTATAAAGTAATATGTGGCAAAAACAGTACTTTCCGTTGGTCCGTATACATGAATGAGTTTATCTTTCCCTAGAAATTCTAATGCTTTTCTTGCATGGGAGACTGAAATTCTTTCTCCACCAAATAATATTTTTCTTATATTGATTAAACAATCTATTTTCATACCTACAAGCGCATTAAATAAAGCTGTTGTAATAAACATTACGTTTATGCTTTCTTGCTTAATTATATTTCCAAGCTTATTTATATCCGTGACTGTATCTTTTTCTATCACTACTAATTTCGCTCCATTTAACAGAGCACCATATATATCAAAAATTGATCCATCAAAAGAATAATTCGAAAGCTGCAGAATGGTATCATTATTTTTTATTTCTATGTAATTTGTATTTCGAACGACTCTGATAGCACTATAATGCGAAATGATAACTCCCTTTGGTATTCCAGTAGAACCCGATGTATAAATAATATAAGCTGTATTATCAGGACGATTTACATGATTCAGATTATCTGTACTTAAGTCACTTGAATCTAGCTCGTCCAAATTGATTATTTCTAAATCATATTCGATTTTCTTAACGAATTTCTCTTGAGTCAATAAAATCATGGTATGACTATCCCGTAACATATAGTCAATTCTTGCTTTTGGAGTATCAGGATCAATTGGGAGGTAAGCTGCTCCAGATTTTAAAATACCCATTATTCCAATTATCATTTCAAGTGATCTATCAATCATTAATCCTATAATAGCATCTGTATTAACACCCTTATTCCTTAACATCCTTGCTAATTGATTGGATTTCTCGTTAAGTTCCCTGTATGTGAGTTGTTTATCTTTAAACACAACTGCAATATTTTCAGGTGTTCTCTCCACTTGTTCTTCAAATAGCTGGTTTATGGTCTTATTTCTTGGATATTCGGTTTTTGTAGAATTGAATTTATTTAATATCATATCTTGCTCTGCTACTGTAATCTCATCGTAAGTTCTTATACCACCCTTGTTTATTTCACCAGAATTCTTAATAGACATGTTGGATTTCCCCTTTTTTAGTAATTATCCATTACCAAAATTATTTATTATTTTATTACTGTTAAAAATATAGAGAATGAATTAAATAAAAAATTCATCGTTCATAACAAGGTATACAATCCCCCCTATTTAGAAGTTACTAAAAGGAATTCTATAAAAAAATTTAACTTACTACGAGAAAAATTTCCTTATTTTCATGCAAAAAACATATGATAAAAATTTATCTAAAAAATTAAAATAATCAGAAATTTATACAGTGATTTAATTAAAGACAAATATTAAACCTCATATCACAAGTTACAGATAACGCTACTACAGCACATAATTAACAAAATGAATAAGTAAAGATAACTATTGGTATATATCTGAGGAATCTAATTTAACGTATTCCCCGAAAGAATTCTCCTTCCTCAAGCGTGTGAAGGGCGTAGCCCAACAATAGGTGGGAGATGAATTTCGGTTTGGCATAGCCAAAAACTTTTGATAAACTAGCTATATGAAGTTCTTTGATAACTTGATATAGAAGGTTGCAGGAAGAAAATAGAGTGCGAAAACCAAGCCATTCGGTTCCTGCGTAAAATATCAACCGTACCAAAAGAGCATCCATGCGTTGAACATCTAGGGGTGGAACACCCCAAAGTAACGCTCAGGGAGACGAAAAGTTACTTTCGTCGTGGAACTGAGAAGCTCCCACTTCAAGCTTTGCTAAGTGGCGAGTAGTTCACAACCTCAGTTAACGTATCATTTATTATTGTTGTAATTTTTTTCACATTGTTATTTATAAAGAAATGATTTCCTTCCAAATTATAAATCTTAAAATTTCCACAAGTATGCTTCTTCCAACCAATTATGCCTTTTAGACTAATTAAATCTTCTGTTCCGTTTAATACAGTAATATCGCATGTGATTTTGTCCGCTTTTTCTTTATATTCATATGTTTCAACTATTTTAAAATCATGTTTTAGTAAAGGAATGAAAAATTCGAACAATTCTTCGTTACGAATTAATTCTTCTGGTGTTCCCCCTAATTCTATAACTCTATTTTTAAACTCGTTATTTGGTAAATTATAAGTTATCTCCTTCTTTTCCCTTTCACTCGGTGCTTTGTATCCTGAAAAAAAGATATGCTTGGGTTTCTTGAATCCCATTCCTATTATTTTATAGTATAATTCATACGCTAATAGGCTCCCCATACTATGTCCATAAATTGCATAATCTTCCTCACATATTTTATCCCGAATATTATCAAAGATGTCATCTACCGCTTCTTCTAAGCTATTATAAAATGGTTCATTGAATCTTTTCCCTCTTCCTTTTAACAGTACTGGACATAGATTTATAGATGGGGTTAGATAATCACCCCATTTATAATATAACGCTTCGGATCCTCCTGCATAAGGCAAACAAAATAACATCATTAAAATGCACCTCTATCTGATAAAAGTTTGTAAAAATCATTAATAATAATATCTTGGTTAATCACTGTTATATTACTAGAAATTTCTTCATTTAATGAACATACAGCCATTTTGTATTCTAACTCTATATCAAAAATCGCCATTGAATAAGAATTACTCTTTTCTCTATTATCGAAAAGTATATGAACAGCTTTGTGACTATCTATATTAATAGAAAATGATTTTAGTGACATTGATAATCCGCTTCCATAGCATTTAATATAACTCTCTTTCAATGTCCATACCTCATAAAACTTCCTCAATTGATGATTAACATCACCTTTTTGTATATAAGCGTATTCACTATCACAGAAAAAACTTTTTGCTATTTCTTCATATTCAATATGTTTTATTTGTTCAATATCAATTCCAATAGGGTTATTACTAATTGCACATACTACAAATTCTCCCGAATGTGAAATGTTAAAGTAATAATTCGGATACCCCTTTAAATAAGGTTTTCCATAATTATTTTTCCCCCATACTATTCTTTCATTACCGATTTTAAGCTTTTTATTTGTTAGAGTCCTTACTAGTAATTCACCAATCAAGGTTCTAATTTTATCTTTTTTATTAATAAATTTTTTTATTCTATATCTTTTCCCTTCATCTATCCACGAACAAATTTTTTCTAATTTTCGATCATTCATATCTTTAATTTTGGTAACAAAAATTTCCATATAACCCCTCACAAATCCTAGTTAAATTAATTGATCAACTACAATTATTCGAGCGTTATGCTAGCTGATTTTTCTACTTTCATTAATCGTGGAATGCTAATCATGTAAAAAACTCCTACAAATATTAAACATCCGCCAACTATCCAAAAAAGAGTTTCAACTGCAAGAATACCTGGGTAAAATCCAGCAATAAAAAGTAAGGTTAGTGACTGTGAGAGCATCATCAAAGGATTAATACACCCGTGTACTCTTCCCATCATTTTTGGATTTACTATTTTCGGAATCCAACCTCCAATAGCTACATTAATCATCGGAAGTGCTAGGGCAACTATGCCCGTACAAATAACATACAGCCAAACTGTATTGACTAATGAGCTCAAAATAGTCGCTCCTCCTCCAATAAACAAAGCTAAAATTAGTAAATGATAAAGCTTTATTTTTTGAGAAAGTATAGATGCTATAACACTACCAAGTAAAATCCCGATACCAAAGACTATACTTAATATAATTGAAACTTCTTCATAGTTTCTCGGGGCTAGTTTGTATTTTAAAATAAATACCTGCATCACTGAGAGCCCTCCATTTAAAATTCCGAAAACTATAAATCCGGAGATAAGTGTAAGTAACAAGTTGTGGTTCAAAATATAACGTATTCCCTTCAAAAAATCCTTCATTACAATTGAAATGTTCAAATCCTTGATATTATGTTTTCCGTTTGGCATACGAATTTCTTCTGACATTCTACAAGATTTTATAAGAAGAGCACTAATAAAAAAACTAATTGCATCAATTAAGATTGCACCATAAATACCGATTACCCAATAACAATAAATCCCGATACCACTACCAAAAAGCATAAACAAACTTGTAACCATCTGATTCAAACCAACTGCAGTAGCATAATCATCTCTTGTTAAAACACCTTGTACAAGGGATGATTGCGCGGGTGTAAAAAAGCTCTTTACCATACTTCTTAAAAATAACAGCGCAAATGCTACTGGCATCCAATTTAGAAAAAGAGACCACAATAATAAAAGCGATAATATAGAACAGATCCAATCACAATTTTGAGCTATTTTTTGTCGATCAATCCTATCAGTAACTACACCAACAAGAAAAAATACTACTAATGTGGGCAAAGACAACATCAACTCCGTAATAGTAGCATATGCAGGTTGGTGCGAAAAACGATTTAAAAAATAAAACATAAGTGCAGTTAAACCAATTGTACTACCCATTTGTGAAGTAAAAGATGCAAAAAATAGCCTCGAGTAATTCCCATTTTGAAATATAACTAAAATTTTCTTCATAAGGACTCCCCATTTAATTTGACTTAATTCTAATTATTCAGAATTTAAAACCTTTGCTATGTTTGAAACGTAGAATATCTAAATCCCTAACGTTCATCGCAGTTCCTTTGGTTAGAGCCTAACACACTGCTTTAAGATATAATTTGCCATTAGGATTTCTATCACGGATTACACGTCCAAATGTACACTACCACTCATTAAATTGTATAGTTTTTCATTCTGATATTCATAATCCAAACATAACTATCCAAAAGCATCCTCCTTTTGATATGCAGTTTATTTTCTCTAACTTTCCACGCTACATTCTAATACTACCTTATATTGTAATCAAAATAATAAACGAATTATTTTCTCAAGTTGTCAAAATCACTAATAAATCGTATTTATTAGTGATTTTGACAACTTGATTTCTCCTCTAAAAAACGTAATATTACTGTAAATTGTTTTCCAAAAAATAATTATGTATATCCACAATTATTACAAAAAGGAATGAACACCAATGTTATCTTATCCCTTGTAACTGTTTTAACTTAAGTATGAAATTCATTTTTGAAGTGAAAATGATGTGGGGTATGTCTATGAGGTTTAGTCTTCCCAAAAAATCGTAATGAGTAAATTCTTACCCAAAAAACATTATTCGTATTTATGATACATATATAAACCATATTTTTACTCAGTTATTCTAGGACAATTGAAGTGGCAAGTTTAAGCCACTTCAATTGTCCTAGAAATGTTGCATCTTTATCTAACATCAAATTAACACTATAAGCAAAAAGCTACTTATAATTCAGATGTTTTTCCTTAAAAATTTTTTGATTTATCTTTTGCGGGTAAAATGTAGTTTTCCCCTTTTTCATATATAGAAAGTATTCTTTTCAAGAAAGTAACTTTTGGTACTAACCAATAAGCAATTATCGCTGAAACAATCCCTAATATAGCACCTGTTATAACATCGAAAGGATAATGAACTCCTACCCAGATACGAGAAATGGCTACACAGAATGCAAGTGTAATCCATAGCCAACCAATCTTTTTATGAACAAGCCAAAATGAAAAACAAATTGAAAAGAATAAAATTGTATGGTCACTTGGAAATGAATTATCAACAGCATGCTCTACCAATTTATTAACATTGGGTAACTCTGCAAATGGTTGATAATTTGAATGAAACTTTCCTGCTATTTTCCCGATAACCTCAGCAATCACAAAAGCAATCATCGCTTGAACAACCATCATTCGATTTTGGTTAGATCGAGTAAACCAATACACTACAATAATTAAAGCTAAGAAATATACCATATATTCTGCCACGAACGTCATAGTAGAATTCAGAAATGGGTACTGTTTACCTAAATCGTTAACGGCTCGAAAAGCATCAATATTGAATTGAGAAAAAGACATTTTCAAACTCCTCCTTACCATATATATAAATCAAACGCTAATTAAAATTTTTTAATCTACTTTTTGTTACTACCTAATAGTTTTAGATGGTCCCATTTTATTTTTCTTAATGAATATCTACCTTTTTAAAATATGAAATCAATAATACTAATCCAATAATAGATGTTCCGAATATACCTATATATGAGTACTCGGGAGGATAAGTAGGCTGAAGCGTATTTCTTGAGATATCACCTGCTGCTGCCCATGGAAACAATCCTCTATGTTCTGAATTTGCTGTCATTAAATTAATCATGGTTATTACAACTGTAAATACAATGGTCGGTACGTAATTCTTAAGTACAATTGTTAAAAGTATGATTGGTGTTGATAAAATAAAAAGCAATAATCCACCTATTAAAAACTGTACAAAAGATTCCCTTATTAAGGATGAACTTAGTCCATCAAATTGAAATATTATCCCTAATAATAATGTTAATCCCCATGCTACAAAAGTTAACATCATAATCCACGAAAATAGAAGTAGAAATTTACTTATAAGAAAATTCATACGTGATACAGGTATAGTTAATAAATTCTTTAATGTATCTTCTGTATATTCCCGAATAAATAGGTAGGCGGTTACTACCCCATATAGTGGTACTCCTATTATTAGAACAGTATATAAATTTACTTCACCAAACAATTGACTAAATACAATAGTAGGAGTAGGATGTTTAGTTTTTAAGCTTACAAATGATGCTACTACTACCATAAAAGGTACTACCGATGCACCGAGAATACTAATTAAGAACATATGGGATCGTTTTAGCTTTAATAATTCTGTATATAACAGATTAACCAATTGTTCCACCTCCAACTAATTTTGTGAAGTAATCTTCTAATCTGTCTTCACTCATCAAGATTTTCAAAACCTGAATATCATTTTGTACAAATATTTTATTAATATCTCCTTGTTGCCCAAGTTTAGAATACACACGAATAATCCCCTCATTATGAACTTCATAATCAAAAATACCAAAGTTTTTCTCTAAGATTTTTGTAGCTTTATTGTCATTCGATACTTGAAACTCAATATATTTGCGATTCTTTTTTCTAAGGCTGTTAAATTCGATTTCCTCTAAGAGCTTACCTTCATGAATGATCCCCATATGATCTACTAACTGTTCTATTTCCGATAAAATGTGGCTGGATATTAATAAAGTAATTTTTCTCTCTTTAGCCAAATTTTGTATCAATCTTCTAATTTCCTTAATTCCTATTGGATCCAAACCATTAGTAGGCTCATCTAATATTAATAATTCTGGGTAATGAAGAAGAGATCTAGCAATCCCTAATCTTTGCTTCATCCCTAAAGAATATTTACCCACAAGCTTTTTAGTTTCATGTTGTAATCCCACGATTTCTAACGCTTCATCAATTGCATTTTTTTTGTGTATCCCAATAATTTTCGCATTAATTAGTAGATTTTCCCGTGCTGTAAGATTCTCATAAAATCCAGGAACTTCAACAATAGACCCAATTCTTTTAAGGATTTCTTTTTGATTTTTTAATAAATCTTCTCCAAATATTTCAATCTTTCCATGGGTAGGCTTTATCAATCCTAACAACATTCTAATTGTAGTCGTCTTCCCTGCACCATTTCGACCTAAAAAGCCGTAAATTTCTCCTTGATTTACGGTTATATTAAGATTATCCACTGATTTCTGATTGCCATAAATCTTTGTTAAATTTGTAGTCTTTATTATTGCGCTCATGTAAGAACACCAACTTTCTTGTATGCTTATGTTTTTAGTATAGAAAGCAAATTTTAAACCGGGCTTAACTATTTCTTAACTATTTCTTAATTATGAAATTAACTATTCATCATTAACTCCATCTTGCTCCCTTGTACAATAAAGATAACCCCACTCTCCTTTGACTTTGCTATAAGTCTCATCTAGATGCCAAGTATAGTGTGTAAATTTGTTTTTTCTTTTTCCAAATCTGATTAACATCAGGGTATGTTACAATTACTTGACCTTTATGTAATAAGTCTTCAAACACTACTATTTCTCTTTCTTGCTGTTTAGTGCCAACGAAAGTAATGGCTAGCTTTACAAAACCTTTTTTCTTTTTCAGTAAACTTAGTCTCGACAGTTACTTCTTTACCCTCAATTAATAATTGAAGGTAATTAGTATACAATTGATAAAAAGAAAATAGAAAAAAGAAGACGTGAAATTCAAAATTTAATGGATAAACTATTTGAATATTAATTCTTCAAACGAGAAGAGCCCTCCAAATTGGGGTGCACTTCACTATAATACATTGAGAAATTAGGCTTTTTAATAGAAATAGTAAGATTCATAAACAATGAATAATGTACATGTTAGTTTTATCTGTTAAAGCAATAACAATCCTATTTACTATAGTCTTCAGGCATACATTCATGATTGGTATCATTCATTTCATTTGATCCTAAAGAATCAATGAATGTTTTAAACTTTGGAAATAAAACAAATGGCTTTGAATCCTTCTATAATATACTCAGTTGCTGCTATGAATACTAGAACTTATAATATTATATCCCCTAAAAAAACATCACTAGAAACCACCGAAAG
Organism: Bacillus cereus group sp. BfR-BA-01441; assembly: GCF_022663075.1. Lineage (NCBI taxonomy): Bacteria > Bacillati > Bacillota > Bacilli > Caryophanales > Bacillaceae > Bacillus > Bacillus cereus group sp. BfR-BA-01441. Next base: position 2,086 of record NZ_JAKUEU010000097.1, on the reverse strand, counting down.
ACACCTTTGAACTTTACAGGAGACAAAAAAGAAGAGGGATTTCTTCCCTCTTCACCAATAAAATCGAACATATTTACAATTAAGGAAGGGCATACATCCATCAAAAGATGAAAGGAACAATAATAGTTCACCTAGTGAATTATAACACAAAGACACTCCCATTAATAGATAATATTAACATTTATGGAATAGTTGTGACATAATTGTTAAATATCTTAATATTAAAAGGCTTTATATGTATATAAATAGAAAACGGATATTGTAGGGATAAAATATAAGGGGGATATATGATGTTTACAAAAAAACAAAAATTAGTAACAGCCGTAACAACCTTAACCTTAGGATGTGGATTTACTTTCGGATTAACACCAGCTTTTGCAGATTCCAATAAGTCGTCGGTAAGCACTACACCAATTCATTCTATTCAGAACCAAGAACAAGAACCTTTTACTGGATATGTTATTTCAGTAGATAATCATTACTTAGTAGTTGCCGCTACTTCTACAAAGGACGAAGCACTTGCTTATCAAGATGATTGGTGGGAATTAGTTTCTCAGAATAAGATTTTAAGAGTTCCTATTTCAAGTGGTGCAGACTACACAATAGGTGATAAATTAAACGTATATGCAGTTGGTTGGACTGCATCATTACCACCAATTGCTGTAATGCCTACAATTGAAAAAGTAATTCAGTAGGTAATGTATAGCATGATCAGGGCATCATTCTTAGAATGATGCCCTTTATTTTACCAACGTTTCCCCTTTTAATAACTTTGTCTATTGTTAGATAAGAAAATGGTTGCAGTAAGTAACTCCCACAACCTTTATTTAATAATTGATCTACTCCTTACAAAAGAATACTGAATATAATAATAGAAAAAATCCAATCCCAAATAAAATACCTCCTGATATTTGGAAAACATTCATATAATTATTTAACATAATATTATATGTCGATGTTTCTACATCACCGCCTAAACTTTGCACCCAAGAATGAGTAAGGTTATTTGCAAAGTCCAAACTCTTCACAAGAAGTATAATGCCGATTAATACGATAAATGTTAAAACCACATTACGTATTTTTATATTCTTCAAACAATTACCCCCTTTCCTACCATATTATCAAACTATGAAAAAAGAATCCTTCATTTCAAGGATTCTTTTTCTTAACATTAAATTAACGATATGTCACAAAACATATTCCAACAGGTCTTAACGCTGTCCCGTTTCCAACTTTTTTATCACCAAACCATCCAGACTCCCATACATCAAAACGATAACCAGTATATTCTGCATAAGCTCTAATCTCAGCATATCTTCCATTTGTATCAATTGTATTACTTTGAGTTACAGAATACTCAGCTGATACATTAAATCCTACTCCTGCCGAAACCACACTTGCACTTACACCTACACTTGCATTCCATGAAGCAGCAATTTTTGAAGAAAAACTTAATGTTAAAGAACCTGAATTACCACTTACTTTTTTTAATACAGAACTTCCACAAGCTGAAGTAGCTGTTTTATTTTTAAGATAATATGAAGCTGGTGCTAAACTTTGCGAGTAATTATTTTGATTATTTTCGTTTGATAGAGATCTTACAAAAGTAAGTTCAGCTGGTATAAGATTAGATGGTTTTTCAAAATCATTCTCTTCTATATATTTTTTAACAATGTCTTGGTTTGTAATTTTAATAGTTTCAGTATTATTCTCCAACGATACAGTCCTCTCAAACTCTTCAACAGAAACACTGTCCAATAGCTTATCACAACTATTAACATGAGTAGGTGCTAAAGGCTCTGAAGAGCTTTCTGCAAAACTTACTGAGGATGTCTGCAAAATAAAAATTACACATACTAACGACGACACAAACTTAAAAAGAAAATCTCTTTTTTTCTTCACATAACCACCCCTTATGTAAAATTTTAACATAAATTAACCATACCTTTTATGGATATATTTGTAAACTTATTTAATTTTATAAAGTTTTAACAGAATTTTCCGTTAATTAACAATTTCATTCTTATTATTTATCTGCATAGTTTATCAATATTATAGCAGAATAGCATTTGAGAATCTCCCTAAC
>NZ_JAKUEU010000096.1:0-17325 GCF_022663075.1 Bacillus cereus group sp. BfR-BA-01441 | reverse complement strand
ACTTCTTCTTTTTCAACTATATTTTGGATTACCGTTCCGTTAAACCTTATGCTAATTTCATCAGAATCTAAATCAAATTTATACACCTTTTCACCTGGGGTACTCCATTTTATTACTCCGTTATTAAACGTCCCTCCCTCACTTACCAATTGAATATTTTCAATACTTTCTCCTTCTAAATCATATACAGGAACTTGAATTTCTTCGTTTATTTTTGCATCATTTAAAATGATATTTTGTCTTCCAACATCAATTGTAAACCACTGACCTAATTGTATTAACGGCCTTACATCACGAATCTCATTTCCAGCTAAATTTAAGCTAAATAAGTTTAGCATGGAACCAATAACCGTTACATCTTTAATATGATTGTCCGCAAGATTTAACCACTGTAAATTTTCCAATGAAGATAGTGGTGTTATATCTTCAATTTGATTATGAGATACATTCACATTATTCAATTGTTTCAAGTTTGAGATGAACTCAATATTTTTCAGGCCTACTCCTTCTAAAGTAAGTTTTTCTAAATTCGTCATGTATTCTAAACCTGTTATATCATTTATCTCATTTCCTTTTTCTTTAAGTATCTCTAATTTTTTAATCTGTAATAAATCTTCTTTTGTGATAGGAGCGTTTACATTCTCTCTACCTAAATTCTCTTTATTAATATGTTGTTGTAAAGTTTTATCGAGAATTACATTTTGACTTTCTTTTTGTTTTTCAACTATATTCTGTATAACCGTGCCATTAAATCTTATTTTACTTTCAGTAGAATTAGTATCTAGTTTAAATTCATATATTTTTTCTCCAGGACTATTCCATTTTATAAATCCGTTATTCAGAGTAGCCCCCTCACTTTGTAGATTAATATTTTGAAGTGGCTCTCCTTTAAGGTTGTATACTGGGATTTTTATTTCTTCATCTACACTTGCTTCATTTAAAAAGATTTTTTGTCTTTGAATGTCAATTGAAATTCGCTTACCTAATTCCTCAACAGGCCTTACGTCAAAAATTTCATTAGCTCCAAGATTTATCTCATGTAAATTTGTTAAAGTGCTCAACGGCGATATATCAGAGATATAATTCTCTTCTAAATTCAGCACTTGTAAATTTCCTAATTGAGATAATGGTGATATATCTTTTATTTCACTATCAGAAATTTCTAGTTCAATAAGATTACTCATTTTACTAATAGATTCAACATTATTAATTTTATTGTTCCCTATCCATAATAGTTCCACATTATTTAATCGATCAATTCCCGTAAGATCACTGATTTGATTATTTGCTAAGTATAATTGTTTCATAGTTGATAATGTAAATAATGGCTGGATATCTTTAATGTTATTACCGATTAAATCTAATGTTTTAATTTTTTTCATTTTACTTAATGGTGTAAGATCAGAAATTTTATTATCTCTTAAAAAAAGCATATTAATATTCTCTAACTGCTCAATTGGGTGAATACTTTCAATTGAATTAGACGTTAAATCAACGTACTTCAAACCTCTCAACTTCGAGATGGCTGATATGTCTTTTACATTAGACTCTCGTAACGTCAACTTCTCTAAGTTTGTCATATACTCTAAACCAGTTATTTTATTTATTCCTTTACCTGAATAAATGGATAAAGTTTTAATTTGTAATAAATCTTTCTTTGTGATTGGCGCATCTACATTATCTCTATTTAAGTTATATTTATTAATATATTTTTGTAATTGCTTATCTAATATTACATTTCCGTTTTCATCTTGTTGCTCCTCTTTATTTTCCTTTTGTTTTTCTGGAACATTGTTCTCTAAATTCAATGTATTTACTTCAAACTGTACTTGGTACTTATTGTCATAGGCCATTGTTGGAATATAAATATGCATTCGCATATTATACCTTTTTCCTAATTCCCCTACTTCAAACTGAATCACTTTCGTTCCATTTTTCTTTTTGTCTTCTGATATTACTTTCACATCATGAAACACACCTGGAGTGTGAATATCCTCTGTCTTCAAGTATTGAAAGAAATCACTATCACTTAACGTTGCTGTTACAATTTTCTTTCCATTCTCAATTGTTAATTTCGGATCCTTTATATAGACAGCTGCCATAGACTCTTCATTCGTTTTATCTTTATACGCTTTAATAACAGCGTCATATGTACCATCTTCTAAACCTTGTCCAGTTTTATTCGCCTCAATTGCTACTGCCGCTAAAGCAGGTGTTGAATACACAGCAAACGGAAGTGATAACGCCGCCGCTATAATCATTGCATTTATACGTTTTCTTTTATTTTGTTTCAACTTTACATCTCCTCCGAAATATATAATTCGAAATGTAATCATTTCTCGAATAAATGATAATGATTTTCATTATCATTGTCAACTGAAAAAATAAAAAGTTTACAAAAAAAGAACCTCTTTAAAAGAGGTTATGCCATTTTCTCACCTGATTCTTCTCTAAAAAAGCTTTTCATCGCATGAAATACGTCTGCTTTTTGCTTTAAAATATAATATCTGAAATTATCATCTTTAATATTTTTATAGGCTGACATGAGTGTACTATGGCGGTTATACTGGTTCACTTCCCCATACCCAAACATATTACACTTCTTCATTAGCTCTTCAACAAGTTTTACACATCTAGCATTATCTGATGTTAAATTATCACCATCTGAAAAATGGAATGGATAAATATTATAGCGGTCAGGTGAATATTTATTATCGATAAGTTCTAATGCTTTTTTATATACGGAAGAACATATTGTTCCGCCACTTTCTCCTTTTGAGAAAAATTCTTCTTCTGTAACGACTTTCGCTTCTGTATGATGAGCAATAAATTCAATATCAACTGTTTCATACTTTGTGCGTAAAAATCTTGTCATCCAGAAAAAGAAGCTACGTGCCATATATTTCTCCCATATTCCCATCGATCCACTCGTATCCATCATCGCTAATACAACAGCTTTTGAATCTGGCTTTAACACTTCATTCCAAGTGCGGAACTTTAAGTCTTCTTGATGAATCGGATGAAAAGATGCTTTACCACCCATCGCATTTCGTTTATATGCGGATATCATTGTTCTTTTCTTATCAATATTTCCCCATAATCCTGTTTTTCTAATGTCATTAAATTCAACATGTTCAATCCGGTTTTCATCCATTTCTTTTCTCTTTAAATTAGGCAGTTCTAACTCTCTGAAAAACGCTTGCTCTAATTCTAAAATAGAGACTTCAGCCTCATAGTAATCTTCCCCAGCTGCATCTCCTGCTCCTTGCCCTTTTCCTGGCCCTTTTTGTTTTTGACCACCTGATCCATCTCTCGCAACGACATCACCAACTTTGCTGTCACCGTTTCCTTGCCCAACATGTTTATTTTTATCATAATTGTATCTAATCTTATATTCATCTAGAGAACGAATTGGTATTTTTACAACATCCTTGCCATTAGACATAACTATACTTTCTTCTGTTACAAGATCGGGTAAATTATTCTTAATTGCCTCTTGTACTTTTTCTTGATGGCGCTGTTGGTCGTCATATCCTTTGCGATGGAGGGACCAGTTTTCCTGTGAAATCGTATAATTTGGTTGATTTTCTTCGCCCATTCCTTTCCCTCCTTACTGTAATTGTCTTCCTGTATGAACAGCAATCTATAAATTTTGTTCTGTAATATGCAAGCTAGAATATTTGAAAGGTAACTGCCCACAGAAAATCATCCCATAAACATTTATAACGTTTTTCATACAATACCCCGAGCATCCTAAACAAAATTTTGCCACTCACATAAATAGAAAGAAATATTCAGCCACTGATAAGAAAGAAACACAATGCATTGTTGCACACATTTTTAATTTGCAACATATTGTATTGTGTTGGCTTTTTTCGTATGAATGGTTGGTTACTCTATCATATGCATATTGTAAAAATAATTGACAATAAATTCATAAAATTGCATCTTAATTTATTACATTTGGACAAGGTATGACACTTTATACACATATGAACGGATAATAAAACGCTGTCCCGCAAAATACAAGAGACAGCGTTTTGTTATCAAACTATCTGTTTAACAAGCTACCTACATAGCGTAGTAATTCATTTGCTGAAGAAGAATTATAACCATGCTCATCAATTAAACGCGCAACAACATCATTGATTTTCTTAAGCTGATTTTCGTCCGGCGTTTTCGTTGATGTTGTAATTTTCACTATATCTTTTAAATCAGCAAATAGTTTTTTCTGAATCGCTTCACGAAGACGTTCATGTGAATTATAATCAAAGCGTTTTCCTTTACGGGCATAAGCAGAAATGCGAATTAAAATCTCTTCACGGAACGCTTTCTTAGCATTTTCTGAAATTCCAATTTGCTCTTCAATTGAGCGCATTAATTTTTCATCTGGACTCATTTCTTCTCCTGTTAACGGATCACGTAATTTCGATTTATTGCAGTACGCCTCAACGTTATCTAAGTAATTATCCATAAGCGTCTTAGCTGATTCTTCATATGAATAAACAAACGCTTTTTGTACTTCTTTCTTCGCGATTTCATCGTATTCTTTTCTCGCTAATGAGATGAAGTTCATGTAACGTTCACGGTCTTCATTACTAATGGATGGATGCTGATCTAGCCCATCTTTTAAAGATCTAAGTACATCTAACGCGTTAATAGATGGTACCTCTTTTCGAATGATTGTAGACGAAATTCGGTTAATGACATAACGAGGATCAATACCCTTCATACCTTCATCTTGATATTCGCGTTGTAATTCTTCTACATCAATCGCATTATAACCTTCTACCGTTTCTCCATCATACAAACGCATCTTTTTAATTAAATCAATATCCGGACGCTTCGGATCTTTTAAACGAGTTAAAATAGTGAACATTGCTGCAACGCGAAGTGTGTGTGGTGCAATGTGAACATTCGATACATCACTTTCACGAATCATTTTTTCATAAATATGTTCTTCTTCACTTACTCGTAAATTATAAGGAACTGGCATTACAATAATTCTTGAGTGCAATGCTTCATTTTTCTTATTTGCTATAAATGAGCGATACTCTGTTTCATTCGTATGCGCTACAATTAATTCATCTGCTGAAATAAGCGCAAATCTTCCCGCTTTGAAATTCCCTTCTTGCGTAAGCGATAATAAGTGCCATAAAAACTTCTCATCGCATTTTAACATCTCTTGGAACTCCATCATTCCTCGGTTTGCCTTATTTAATTCTCCATCAAATCGATACGCACGCGGATCTGATTCTGAACCATATTCTGCAATCGTAGAAAAGTCCAGACTACCTGTTAAATCTGCAATATCCTGTGATTTTGGATCAGACGGGCTAAATGTACCAATCCCTGTACGGCGATCTTCAGAGAAGAAAATACGCTCTACAACTACATCCTCAATTCTTGATCCGTATTCTTGCTCTAAACGCATGACATTTAGTGGTGATAAATTCCCTTCAATTCTAACCCCATACTCATCAAAGAAATCATCTCGTAAATGATGTGGAATTAAATGCAGTGGATCCTCGTGCATTGGGCATCCTTTAATTGCAAAAATTGCTCCGCGATCTGTTCTTGAATATGTTTCTAATCCTCGTTTCAACATTGTAACTAACGTTGATTTCCCTCCACTAACAGGACCCATTAATAATAAAATTCTTTTTCTAACATCTAATCGTTTTGCAGATGGATGAAAATATTCCTCTACAAGACGTTCTAGAGCATCCTCTAATCCAAAGAGCTGATTACTAAAGAAGTTATACTTTCTTCTACCATCAACTTCTTCAATTCCAGCGTCTTTTATCATATTGTAAATGCGAGAGTGTGCTGTTTGAGCCACCCATGGTCTTTCTTTCACAAGCTCCAAATACTCCGCAAACGTACCTTCCCATTGTAAACGTTCTTCTGCTGCTCGATGCTGTTCAATCTTTTTTAGAATATCCATTATAGCTCCTCCCCCATCTCCTTGTTCAATCGGATTATTATAAAAGGTATGCTAGGATGTCCTTAAACATTCTTTAAATCAAAACGAAATATATAATAGCACGCTAAAATTCTCTCCAAAATTCAAAGAAAATTCTGTATAATATAGGTATTAACATTTTTACACTGCTATTCATTATAAATAAATTCTTTTCTTCTAAGAACCTTACATACATTTTGGATAATAAATAAAACTCATAAACCGAAAACAGTAAGGAGGATATTAGTATGAAATTATTATTAATTTTAGGTGTATCACTCACATTTCTTACAGCTATTTTTACATCCGGTTACAATGACAAACCAGGTACACATAAAAAATGATGTGCTTTTAGCACATCATTTTTTTATTTATAATACATATTTTCCATATCATATTTGGATAGTGGTCGGCTATAATAATAACCTTGTACAAGCTTCACATTCTTTTCTTTCAAAAACTGTATTTGCTCCTTTTTTTCTACTCCTTCTGCAATTATATTCAATTCTAAAGTATGAGCTAAATGAATAATTGCAGCTGTAATATTCGTATCACGTTCATCTATATGTATACCTTCCATAAAAGAACGATCAATTTTTAAAGTATCAATTGGATATGTTTTTAAATAACTTAAAGATGAATAGCCTGTTCCAAAATCATCTAAATGAATCTTTAAATTTTGTTCTTTTAATTGTAGTAACACTCTCTTTGATATATCTTTATGTATAAGAGCTCCTTCTGTAACCTCTATCGCTAATAAATGAGCTGATACATTGTACTTATTTAAAGCCCGTGTAATCATCTCTATTAATGTAATAGAACGAAAGTGTCTAGCTGAAATATTAACCGCAATTGGGACCACTTCATATCCTTTATTTAACCATTCGCGCAGTTGCTGACACACTTGATTTACTACCCATTCATCGAGCTTAATAATAAATCCTGTTCTTTCTGCCAACGGAATAAATTGGTTTGGAGAAACAAATCCTAATTCCTTATTCTCCCACCTTATTAAAGCTTCCATACTAGCTATTTTTTTCGTTTCAATATTAATTTGTGGCTGATAATATAAGAAAAATTCATTTTTTTCTATAGCACGATGTAACTGGTTTTCTATTATAAACCTTTGTTCACGCTCACAGTCTAATCCACTACAATAAAAATGATAATGTCCTTTTCCTTTTTCTTTTGCTTTTTCTAAAGCAGCATCGACCCTCTGAAATAGTATTTTTTCATCTTCTCCATCTGCTGGAGCCATTACAATTCCAATTGATGCACTTAAATATACATCTTCTTCTTCGATTACAAAATATTCACTAATATTTTTCAGTATGCTTTTTGCAACTTCCTCTACATATTCTTTCGTTATATTTTCTATCAACATAACAAATTGATCATCGTGTTCTCTAAATAAGTGCATACCTTCTATTTTTAGATTGCTTAAACATTCTGTAACTTTTTGTAATACTTTATCTCCCTCTTTATGACCAAATGTATCATTAATACGATGAAACTCATCTAAATCTATAAATACAAGCGCAAAATTTACACTCTCATTTAAAAAAGTATTTAACTTATTTGTACATGAAATTCTATTCATTAATCCCGTTAACTGGTCATAGTAAGCTAAATATTCTGTTTGCATTTCGTTTAATACTTGCCTTGTAACATCTCTCGTAACAATATAAATCCCAACAATTTCACCGTTCACAATAATCGGGATAGTTCTCAAAGAAATATATAGCTCGTACCCTTCTTTATGAACATATTTCTTTGAAACAATTTGTTTTGCTTTTCCTTGCATCGATCCCTTAAATATAATTTGAAAATCTTTTTCATATTCTTTATTAATGAATTCAAAAATAAATTTATTATTTAATTCCTCATACCGGTATCCAAATATTTCATACGTTGCCGGATTTGCATATGTAACTCTCCCTATAGAATCTATAGATATAATTGAGTCATTATTATATTCCAGTAACGACTTAAATAACATTTGTTTTTCCTCTATCTTTGTCTTCTCCTCAATTTGAGCTGTAATATCTCTTGTAATACAAATAACAAATTGACATATTCCTTCTTCGTCGCAGACAGGATTAAGTGAAGATTCATAATGTATCTCACCTTTTGGTAAATTGACTACATCACAAAAGGTGTGTGCTTTCGCTTCTCTCACTACTTTTGCATATTGCCTTTGCAATATCCCCGCTATATCTTTTGGTAATACTTCTGCAAAAGTTTTTCCATAGCACTCTTCGCTTAACCTAGCATAATCCATTCCTATTTTATTCACATACATATATTGAAACGTTTCATTATCAATAACTTTCAATATGAATACTAAATCTTGAATAGCATGTAATAATCCTTGTCTAATTAAATCCATATCTATCATACTTAAAAAGGTATTTTGATTACTATATTCTTCCTTCATATTTATCTCAACCCGTCTTATCTATTTTTAATCATATATCCCATTCTATATGATTATGTCCTCTCTTTTAAATGTATGATTATATATTATTTTTATTTTATAAAAAAAAGTCGCCATATGGCGACTTTTAATAAACGATTTCTAAATCTAATCCAGGGTAATTTTGTTGACGGAACGCTTCATAAATTAAAATTGCTGCTGTATTAGATAAATTTAATGAACGTACTTTATCTGTCATTGGAATACGTAAACAATGATCAAAGTTTTCTTCGATTACATTAGCTGGTAAGCCGTTTGTTTCTCTTCCAAATACAAAATAGTAATCCTTCTCACGCTTGCTATAGTCAAACGCTGTATGAGCTTTCTCGCCATACTTTGTTAAATAGAAGAATTCACCGTCTTTATTTTTTTCATAAAATTCTTCAATTGAATCATAATACGTAATTTTTACGTGCTGCCAATAATCTAATCCTGCACGCTTTAACATTTTATCATCCGTTGAAAATCCAAGCGGTCTAATCAAATGTAATTCTGTTCCAGTTGCTGCACAAGTACGAGCAATATTCCCTGTATTTGCTGGAATTTCTGGCTGATATAAAACAACATGTACTCCCACGCGATATTCACCTCTGTTTTTTGTCTACTACGTATTATACCACTTGAGCGAAAAATCTCTACCCATTAATAATATGAAAGAATTTATATTTCATTTGTGGTGTATATTTACTAGAGTCTTCATAGTTCCAATAACGTCGACGGCTATTCGCTGAATGTGCATTTACAAGCGGCATACCATCTGCATCTTTTGCTACTACAATCGTCGTATGATTCCATCTTCCGTCATCCTCGAAATCATAAGCAATGACATCTCCAAGAATAAGTTCTTCTGGCCTCTCTACCGCCTCTGCTCGAAGTCCTGTTGTAGCACCTGACAAATACCAATAAAAAGAATGTGCAACAGCCCAGCTCCAACTCCACTGATTCTCCCTTTGCCACCATCCTTTACGAATATTAGGATACCCGTTCATAGGTACTTCTCCAGTATGAAGACATTGAGAAATGAAATTCGTACAATTATCAGGGAAATTACGATACATAGGATTCCGGTCATCCCACCAACGCTCTGCATATTTCACTGCCTCTAAACGATTATACTGATAAGAACCGTACTTCTCTTTCGTAATATCCCTTTCTAATGTCTCACCCATTCTAATTTCTTCTGACACTTCAATAGCAGAATCGCCTATAATTCGACTATTATTTAAACAAACTCTTCGTTTTAATTGTTCCTCTTCAATATAAAATAATTCTTTATGCTTAATTAAATATTTAAAATGTATTTGATAATCAATTTCTTGATGGTCATTACTATTTAATTGTCTAATGAAAGAAACATCCGCAGTTGCTTTCACTATATGTGCACTACGCCTTTGAAACAATTGTTTCTTTCTCAGTGCCATTTGTAGTAAATCCTCAGCAATACCATCCACATTCGTTCTTTTTTCCGTTATATATGCTAAAAATTGTTGTACTTGGTTTTCAATCTTCGTTTTTACAACCATTCTGTCTCCCTCCCATATTACAATATGAAAAAGGGAAATATTATCTACTCTTTTTTCTGTGCTAACAATTCAAGCCCGCGATTCATTTCATGAAGCACTTCTTCATCTTTCTCACGTTCCATCGCTTTCTCAATCGCTTCGCCTACTCCATCTCCGCCAATTTTCCCAAGTGCCCATGCTGCCGTTCCGCGTAGTACCGGTCTTGGGTCATCTTTCATAACACCAATTAAATCTGGAATTGCCGATGCTTCTTTAAAATGTGCTAATGCTAAAATCGCATTTCTTTGCAGTGGTTTTTTCCCTCTCCATGACCCTGACATAATCCCATATTTCTCTTTAAAATCACGATTACTAATTGTTAAAAGTGGCGTTAATAATGGTTTAACTAGCTCAGGATCCGGCTCCATCTCAGGATGATTATGAAAATCCATTCCTTTGTTTTTCGGACAAACAGTCTGACACGTATCACATCCATATATGCGATTTCCTATTTTATCGCGATATTCTTCAGGTAGGAATCCTTTCGTTTGTGTTAAAAACGCAATGCACTTCTTCGAATCTAACTGTCCCCCCTGTATTAAAGCACCGGTAGGGCAAATATCGATACATTTCGTACAGCCTCCGCATTGATCTTCTATCGGCTTATCTGGCGGGAATGGAACATTTGTAATCATTTCCCCTAAGTATACGTACGAACCAAATTCAGGTGTAATAATAGAGCAGTTTTTACCGCTCCATCCAATACCAGCACGCTCTGATACAGCTCGATCACTTAATTCACCTGTATCAACCATGGACTTCACTTCTATATCGGGAAGTTTTTCAATTAAATATGCCTCTAATTTTTGCAAACGATCTCGTAAAACAAGATGATAATCTTGTCCCCAAGAAGCACGACAAAAAATCCCACGGCGTTCTCCACGCTTACTTAATGGTGCATTTTTTAATTTTGAAGGATATGCTAAAGCAATCGCAATAATTGATTTAGCACCCGGTAATAACAGTTGCGGATTCGTTCTCTTCTCTATATCAGGCTCTTCAAATCCAGATTGATAATTTAATTGTTGTTGCTGGATTAAGCGCTGCTTTAATTCCTCAAAAGGAGAAGCGCTCGCAAAGCCTATTTTATCTATGCCAATTGTTTTACTATACGCAATTACATCTTGCTTTAATTGTTCAAAATCCACTCTTAATCGCCTCCTCAGATGAATCCACCCCTTATGTAACCACTCTATTGGTTAGTAATTCACGTTTGGAATACTATCATTTACTTCTATTTTCGCATGTAATTATATTTTTCAAACATTAAAAAACGCAATGCCTCGTTTATCTCGGAAACGAAACACTGCGTTGATCACAATTTATAGAAAAACTTTTAATAAAATTTGGAGCGGGTGAAGAGAATCGAACTCTCGACCAGAGCTTGGAAGGCTCTTGTTTTACCACTAAACTACACCCGCAAATATGAATTACATATAAGATATTAGAATAACTTATGTAAAATAGTATAGCATGTAAAAAAAGTAGAGGCAAGAATTTTATCGAAAAAAGTCGAAAAAGTGATGAGAGACCTCATCACTTTTTCAATTCTTTATCAATTGCCTTCTTCATACTATCAAAATCAGGATTTGCAAGATTTCCGTTTACATATACAGAAGGGGCACCTTGAACTTTTAATTTTTGAGCACGATCTGAATCTTTACGTACTTTTTCTGTAATTTCTTTACTGTGTAAGTCTTTCTTAAATTGCTCTACATCAACTTTTGGAAGTTTCTCTTTCACAATGCTAAGAAGCAAATCTTCTGTAATCCATTCTTCCGTATCTTTCTTTTGATTTTGATAAATCTCATCATAGAAAATCCAGAATGAATCTTTATCTTGTTTATAAATTGCTTCACCAGCTGCTGCACCTAAATCTGAGTCTTTTCCGATAAATGGGAAGTTAATAAAATATAACTGCACTTTGCCTTTATCAATATACTCTTCTTTTAATCGAGGTAATACTGTTACATCCCAAGTACGACAAGCAGGACATTTAAAGTCTCCAAATTCAACTACCTTAACTGGAGCATCATCTTTCCCTAAAGATTGTTGCGTAGAATAAGCAAACATCTCATTCCCTTTATCTTTTTTGTCATTTATGATGCTATACGCAATTGTTCCAATTACAATCAATACTGCGATAGAAAAAACTATACCAAGAGCCATGAGTTTATTTGATTTCATATACATTCCTCTTTAAATTCATATTCTGTATACAGCATTGTACACAATACACATAATATCAACACTTATATACGTCACGCAATGAACACGCTCACATAAATTACAAAAACACAATAATTGTGACGATATTGTGTCACAATTTGTCACAATTTATTCAAAAAAAGAAGCTCCTCTATAGGAACTTCTCTTAACTTACTGCTTTTTTACGCGCGTTATTTAACATCGACTGCTCTATTTTTATATCATGACGAATTACCAATTTCTCACTAACTGCTTGAACATACTCATCATGGCTTATATAGCCTTCTTTCTCCATTAGTCTCAAAACGACATTACGTCTCTCTACTGCTTTATCATAATTTTGGGCAGGTGAGTAATAAGCAGGTGCTTTTACTACAGCAGCCATCATTGCACTTTCAGCCAACGTTAATTGGTTCACCTTTTTACCGAAGTAAAGGTTTGCTGCTTTTTCAATTCCCCATGCTCCTTCTCCATAATAAATATTACTTACATATAATTTTAATATTTCATCCTTCGTAAATGTGCGTTCAATTTTTTTCGTATAAAAAATCTCTTTCCACTTCCGAGAAAATGTACGTTCATTCGTTAAAAAGGCATTTTTAGATAGCTGCTGTGTAATTGTGCTTCCTCCTTGCACGACACCACCAGCCTTTATATTCTCAACAGAGGCCCTAATAATTGCTATATAATCTAAACCGTTATGATGATAAAATCTTTTATCTTCTGTCGCAATAAATGCATGTGTTAATGATTCTGGCACCTCTAACTTAGCCGGTACATGTAATTTACTAATATCACTTTTCTCAATCATTACATTTCCAATGAATAATAACGTACAACTTAACAATAATAATAATATAATGGCTTTATAAAAAAGTTTAGTCATTGGATTTAATGCAACTTTTTGATGATAGTTCACCCTAGATAATACTCGTTCTTTCATCTTGAACACCTCTTTTCCACACAGCATATAACTCTTACTTTAAGAATACATTGTTGTAAAAAAATATCCCATCGATTTCTCTTACACGTACCTTACATCATTGTAAGGTATAAAGTGAAACTTTAATCGGTCCTCATTAATCAAGCTTACTGCCCAGCAAATAGTGGGATAAAAAAGTATTGTATCACAGTCTTTTTTTATCTACTATTCATCTGAAATATTGAATATAGGTTATGTTAAAGTACGAATAACCAATAAAAGAGAAACCCTTAAGACTATTATATTTTCACTTTACACTTTAATTATATCATCTACAAATATATATACTTTTGACTATCTAGTAATCTAAATGTATATAACATATAGATTTATTATACAGAACAAACGTTCCCGAAATCAATACTAGTGCTATTATTATTTTGACCTTTTTCTTAAACAGTATACAAAAAAAAGAGTAGTGATTCGAATGTATCTCAAATCGGCTACTCTTTTCTTTACAATCTTCCTATTAAATTATACGGCTGTACTTCCCACGTTTCATACGGAATAAAATGTGTTGCTCTCATTGCATCAAGCGTTCTGGATTTCATATGAGGACGCGTTATATACTCATCTATGTTCTCTTCATTTAAATCAACAAATTTAGCCTCTTGTATTTCTTCAGGTTGAATTTTTATTTCACCACTTATATATGCTACTTTAAAAACAACAGCTAGAATATGCATAGAAGTATTATAATAAACGCCTGTAATTCCGATAGGCTTCACCGTTAACCCTGTTTCCTCTTTTATTTCCCTACAGACAGCTTGATCGAGCGCTTCGCCTTCTTCTACCTGTCCTCCTGGCAACTCCCACGTATCAGCTCGCCAGTGCACTTTTGTTAATAACACTTCATTTTTTCCATTTGTTAAATAACCGGCTACAGCAACGATATGCTTTGGTGTCTTATGTTCCATATTAAGCCTCCTAGAGATAATGAATATTTTATATATCCCTATAATCATATTCCCTACCTACAACAAAATACCTTTAATACTTCATCACCTTAATTAACTTCATAAAAAAGACCCTATCCGCTAAGCGAAAAGGGTCATCTATCGTATTACTCTCCTAAGTCTACGTTGTGATAAACTTGTTGAACATCTTCTAAATCTTCTAATGCATCAACCATTTTCTCAAATTGTGCTTGAGCATCTTCAGGAAGTGTTACATCACTTTGTGCAAGCATTGTTAATTCTGCAACTGTAAACTCCTCAACGCCAGCAGCTTTAAGTGCAGATTGTACTGCATGAAATTGATCTGGTTCAGCATACACGATAACAGAATCTTCTTCTTCTAGAATGTCACGTGCATCTACATCTGCTTCCATTAAAATTTCAAGAACTTCATCTGATGTTTTACCTTCAAGGCCGATAACAGCTGTCGCATCAAACATGTAAGCTACAGAACCGTTCACACCCATATTACCACTGTTTTTGCTAAATGCAGCTCGTACATCTGCTGCAGTACGGTTTACGTTATTTGTAAGTGTATCTACAATAACCATAGCTCCATTTGGTCCGAATCCTTCATAACGAAGCTCGTCATAATTTTCTTCTGAACCGCCTTTTGCTTTTTCAACTGCACGATCAATAATTGTTCTTGGAACATTGTATGTTTTCGCACGCTCTAATACAACTCTTAGTGCTTGGTTTGATTCTGGATCTGGCTCGCCTTGTTTTGCTGCCACATAAATTTCACGCCCAAATTTCGCGTATATACGGCTTGTATTTGCATCTTTTGATGCTTTTTTGTCTTTAATATTGTTCCATTTACGGCCCATACTTTCCACTCTCTTTCCCGTTTTAAATCTACATAAAAATATTAATATGAAATATAATGTGTGTTCAACACATTTTTAAAAGAAATATAAAAAGTTCATTTTTGATTCATATTACAGACATAATATAAATCACTATCATTTTGTTCTTTCGACAAGTTATATTATACATGAATTCCTACGTTTATTACGAATTTTAGAAGCACATAGTATAATTTAACAAAAAGACTCTAACATTTCTGTTAGAGTCTTTTTATATTGCCAATAAAGATTTCTATATTATTTCCATAATTGTTTTCTATTGTTGTATAATAAAAATAGGAAAAAATTTGAAGAAAAGATGGAGGGTGAATTATGACACATTCAAAAGACAAAAAATCACATGCTTTTAAAGGAATAGGAGAAAAATTAAACCCAACTATCTATCAAGTGAGATTCATGAAATTAGATGAACCAATTCGATTTGAGTCGTTTCCTGAATTAAAGGAATTAGGAGACTGGTTGAGTACTTCAACGCACATGTGGTCATGCCACTCAACTATGTACAAATACAACAGAGAAGAGTTTGAAAAGAAGTTCTTAGAAATTACGAAATTAACAGCTGATCATGTACTAATATCTACTGGTGGCGTCGGATTTAACTTCCTGTCACCAGGTTGGAGAAATTCTCTATAAAATAATGAAATTATATAAAGGGATAAAAATTTATCCCTTTATTGTTTTGTAGCTTTCCCCAACTGTATCGCATGTACTAAATGAATAAGTTTACCTTAATCATTTATAACCATTTCACCAACACACCATTTTGCTTATTTTATAGTGTGATGAAAACATAAAAAGACTCTACACATTTGGTGTAGAGTCTTTTATTACGCCGTTCATGATACCGATGGTCGGGGTCGAACCGACACTCCCGAAGGAACACGATTTTGAGTCGTGCGCGTCTGCCAATTCCGCCACATCGGCACAAAAGAAAAGGCGGCAACCGGATTTGAACCGGTGATAAAGGTTTTGCAGACCTCTGCCTTACCACTTGGCTATGCCGCCATATTAAATTTTATTGGAGCGGAAGACGGGATTCGAACCCGCGACCCCAACCTTGGCAAGGTTGTATTCTACCACTGAACTACTTCCGCAAAAATGGCTGGGCTAGCTGGATTCGAACCAGCGCATGACGGAGTCAAAGTCCGTTGCCTTACCGCTTGGCTATAGCCCATCGAATTCTTACTTAATTATATGTAAGTATCCATTAGATTATTTGTAATTTTTAAAATAAAAATGGGGCGACTGATGGGAATCGAACCCACGAATGCCGGAGCCACAATCCGGTGCGTTAACCACTTCGCCACAACCGCCATGTTGTGTAAATATATTTGGCAGGGGCAGTAGGAATCGAACCCACACTGGAGGTTTTGGAGACCTCAGTTCTACCTTTAAACTATGCCCCTATGTAAATGGTGGAGGGGGGCAGATTCGAACTGCCGAACCCGAAGGAGCGGATTTACAGTCCGCCGCGTTTAGCCACTTCGCTACCCCTCCGAAACTTACATGGTGCCGGCTAGAGGACTTGAACCCCCAACCTACTGATTACAAGTCAGTTGCTCTACCAATTGAGCTAAGCCGGCGTATTTTATTAAAATAAATGGTGGCTCGGGACGGAATCGAACCGCCGACACGAGGATTTTCAGTCCTCTGCTCTACCGACTGAGCTACCGAGCCTTATTAAAATGGCGGTCCCGACCGGGGTCGAACCGGCGATCTCCTGCGTGACAGGCAGGCATGTTAACCACTACACCACGGGACCATTTGGTTGCGGGGACAGGATTTGAACCTGCGACCTTCGGGTTATGAGCCCGACGAGCTACCGTGCTGCTCCACCCCGCGATAATACTATTCATATAAAATTTATATGGTGGAGGATGACGGGATCGAACCGCCGACCCCCTGCTTGTAAGGCAGGTGCTCTCCCAGCTGAGCTAATCCTCCAAAGTGGTGACCCGTACGGGATTCGAACCCGTGTTACCGCCGTGAAAGGGCGGTGTCTTAACCACTTGACCAACGGGCCAAATATTATAAATCCTATGGCGGAGAGCAAGGGATTCGAACCCTTGATACGCTTGTGACGTATACACGATTTCCAATCGTGCTCCTTCGGCCAACTCGGACAGCTCTCCAATGGCTCCGCAGGTAGGAATCGAACCTACGACCGATCGGTTAACAGCCGATAGCTCTACCGCTGAGCTACTGCGGAATAATATTGCCTGGCAACGTCCTACTCTCACAGGGACAAGGTCCCAACTACCATCGGCGCTAGAGAGCTTAACTTCCGTGTTCGGTATGGGAACGGGTGTG
>NZ_JAKUEU010000095.1:0-17541 GCF_022663075.1 Bacillus cereus group sp. BfR-BA-01441 | reverse complement strand
AAGAGAAATAGCAAAGGCTAAAGAAGAAGAGAGAGCGAAAGAAGTATCTAAAAACAACATACAGTCTGCTAAACGTGAATTAACGGTAGTAGCGACAGCGTATACTGCTGATCCAAGTGAAAATGGTACATATGGTGGACGCGTATTAACTGCGATGGGGCATGATTTAACGGCAAATCCGAATATGAGAATTATTGCAGTTGACCCGAAAGTAATCCCATTAGGATCTAAAGTATGGGTAGAAGGCTATGGAGAAGCGATCGCTGGTGATACTGGAAGTGCAATTAAAGGTAATCGTATTGATGTTTTAATGGGTTCAAAAAGT
The DNA here is from genome assembly GCF_022663075.1 of Bacillus cereus group sp. BfR-BA-01441. Taxonomy (NCBI): domain Bacteria; kingdom Bacillati; phylum Bacillota; class Bacilli; order Caryophanales; family Bacillaceae; genus Bacillus; species Bacillus cereus group sp. BfR-BA-01441. The sequence goes on along the minus strand of NZ_JAKUEU010000095.1, from coordinate 17,216 downwards.
AAAGCTATGAATTGGGGAAGACAAACTGTTAAAGTGAAAATTTTATAGTAACTATAATGATCCAAATAGAAGTCAGTTCTCTTTATTGAGGCTGGCTTTTATTTTTTTAGTAGAAGGATAATAGGATTTTTAAAGGGCTTATTACTAAACCTGTAACAAAACATAAAAATTGTATGATGTTTAGAAAATAAAACTATTAAGAATGAGATAAGGAAGTAGAGAAGAGTAGAGTAGAGTAGTATGTTGAAAACGAAGGATTAACGTATAATGAAATGTATAAATTGGATCAAATTGTTTACTAAACACTTTCAATCATAATAGTGTAATTAAGTTCAAAGGATAGGTGTATTTCATGAAAGAAGTAAGAGAATATATTGAAACAAAGAAACAAGGTGTATTAGAGTTGCAAATAAAAGAAACTGAAGAAAAGTTAGGTGCTGCTTTCCCAAATCAATATAGGGATCTTATTAAATTAGTTAATAATGCTGAAATAGGGGAATGGATACTATATCCGATTAAAGATAATAGAAATGTAACGAAAACTTGGGATGATATAGTTAGACAAAATGTTGACATGAGAGATGAGTATATGCCAGAAAACCTTATCATAATTGGTGACGATGGTTCAGGGGATAAATTGTGCTTTAAAATAAATAATGGAAAAATGGATGATAAAATATATATTTGGTATCACGCGGATGACGAAATGGAAGAAATATCTCCGAGTTTAAAAGAATTTATTATGGAAACTATTCAGGAAGACGATGTTTTTTAGTCTTAATTATTATCATTTTGTGAATCATTCTTATAAAAGGCGAGGATAGAATATGACAATAGAATTATATGGCGCACATTGTAATGAGCGGAAAGGGTATAGAGTAATTGAAGGAAGAGGTTCATATAATCATTACTTTGGCGGTCAAGATTGTAATTTGCCAGTATGTAAGTTATGCGGTGAGAAGATGCATCAAATTCTCTGTTTTGATTTAAAAGATGGGAGACTTGCTGAACTTAAAAGTAATGAACTAAATATTTTACCATTCGTTTCATGCTTGAACTGTGCGATGGTGTGGGAACCGCAATATTTTCAGTTAAGTGATGGAGGTAAAACAGTTCAAATCATAAAGCAGCAAAATACAGAAGAATGGATAATGGAAGAGGAAGATAAGTTACCAGTTTCATTACCAAAAACAACGGTAAAGCTTATAAATATGAAAAATGAAGATATACCTACAGATGAAGATAGTTACTGGGAAGCTTTTGACTTGTTCGGTTCTGAATATGTATGTAGATTATTAGGGGCACCATTATATGCGGATCTTCCAGAGCATTTGGCGTGTCCAACTTGTTCTAAAGAGATGAAGTATGTTGCTACAATTACACAAGATATCGAGGAACGTGAACTTATTTCAGTAGTTGATTTCCAGTTTGGGGAAATGAATATATACTATTATTTATGTAAAGATTGTTCAATTATAAAAACGGAAACACAAAGTACATAACAAGACTAACATATTATATTAGTCTTGTTTTTGTATCGCAACATCATTAAGAATCGCATCAAATATATCTTTTTGCGTAAAGTTATCTGTAAAAATAGTTTCTCTGGCAACCTCAATTGTATCGTGCGGATTATACCATTTTTGGAGGGAATCTTCACCAAATTCATATCGTTTGTCCCTTGTGTTATGTCGTCTAATAGTTTCCTCTAATGATAAATCAAAGTAATATGCAAATGCATTTTCATCAAAATAACGAATTAATTCTTTTAACATCTCACCATACCTATGACTGTTCAATATACCTTCTAAAATAACAAATTCACATTTTCCTTTTCCGTACTTCGTAATTTCAAATAGTAAATCATGTGATAAATTACCCATTGTGTCGTGTACTCTAAGCATATCTCTACGTACAACATCCTGTGATACTAAAAGTGTTCCTTGTCCGAAATGTTCTTGTAGTTGTTTTGCAATCGTTGTTTTACCACTTGCGGAGTTTCCTCTAAGAATGATTAAAGTGGATGTAAGTATAGGATTAGACATAATGTATTTCCCCCCAACAGCATTAATTATATAGAAAATTTTAACAAATAAAGTGAGGAAAGTGTATAATTAATATGATGGATATTTAAGGAGGGGGTAAGATGGGAGATATATTAAAAAATGCACAACCTATATGGAAACGGACTTGGTTTCGTTATCTAGGGGCATTTTTTATTGTTCAGTTACTGTTTACCCCGCATTAAAGGGCAGTAAGACCCCCACCTCAAAATTCAGCGAAAGCGAAGAAGTTAGGTGGGGGGATCAACTGCCCGTAAAAGCCCGATTGGTTCAACTAATAATCAGTGGGGGATGAACAAAACCCCCACTGATTAAAGTTTCACTTTATTTTGTGTGAAATCACTGCGTGGGCGCCAAACTTTAGGCCAGGCGGAGAGTTTTTTAATAGAATATTAAATTCTCAATTTTTCACTGAATGGTTCACACTCTATACAATCCCGCAACTTAACGTATTTACAGCATTTTTTGCGATTACATTACTACCATATGCATTAGTAGGTGCAATGAAAGATGTAACAGCAAGAAAAAATATAAAGAAATAATAGAGGTATAATATGCTTTTTCAAAAAGAAGGTTTATTGATTAGATACGTAATGGAAGATGATGCATCTATCATTTCTAAATGGTTAACGGACCCAGCAGTCCTGCGGTATTACGAAGGACGAGATAATCCGCAATCTGTAGAAAAGGTGCTTGATCATTTTATACATAGTCCAAACAGTAATGAAAAAAGATGTTTAATAGAATTTGATACCATTCCGATTGGTTACATACAAATGTACCCAGTGGATTCAGAGTGGAAAGCGTTATATGGCTATAAAGAATCACAAAATGTATGGGGTATGGACCAATTTATCGGTGAACCAGCCTATTGGGGAAAGGGAATTGGAACAAAACTCGTTCAGGCAGCAATTACATATATTATGGGTGAAATGGGAGCAGAAGCAATTGCAATGGATCCGAAAGTAAATAATGAACGAGCAATAAAGTGTTATGAAAAAAGTGGATTTAAAAAAGTAAAGATTTTAAAGGAACATGAGTTGCATGAGGGGAAATTAGAAGATTGTTGGATGATGGAATATAAACAATAATAATGGCTTATACAAATAAAGGGGGATGTGTGAAATGAAAAAAGCATTAATCGTAATTGATGTGCAAGCGGGTATGTATACAGCTGGAATGCCAGTACATAATGGGGGGAAGTTTTTACAAACATTGCAAGAGCTTATTAGGGAATGTCGTTCAAATGATATTCCAGTTATTTATATCCAACATAACGGTCCTAAAGACCATCCGTTAGAAAAAGGTACGGATGGATGGCGAATCCATGCGGCCATCGCTCCGCAAGAAGGAGATAATATAGTTGAAAAGACGACTCCAGATTCATTCCATAATACAAACTTAAGCGAAGTGTTACAAGAGAAAGGAATTGAACACGTTATTCTTTCGGGAATGCAAACAGAGTATTGTGTAGATACGACAACGCGCAGAGCATGTAGTGAAGGGTATAAAGTAACGTTAGTGAGTGATGCGCATAGTACATTTAATACAGAAGTGTTACGTGCTGAAGATATTATGAAACATCATAACGCAGTATTGGGAGCGTTTGCGGATGTTGTTGCAGTAAAAGACTTAAAAGTGGTTGCCTCTAAATAAGAGGCAGCTTTTTATTAGAAAAAATAGCGTCAAATATTGTTAGTAAGTCGGTATTTTGAAATAATCACTTATATAATTTCACGTACCATAATGAAAAAATACAAAAAAGGAGCACCACATAATTAAAAAGGGCGCTCCTGCATTAAAACGTTACTTTTTCTTATCTTTATCCAATATATTTTGTTCTTCAGCAAACTCTGTACCATATGCAAAGCGGCGATTAATACGAATGTTATCATTGTTGTGCCTTGTATGAGAGTTAGAGAAGCGATGAACGATTACTTCAGATAAAGTGAAGACGATGGCAGAAAGGATACTGCCCCATGCAATTTGCATATAGTTGTCTAATAAAATATTACCGAAAATCCATACGCTTAAATATGTTAATAAGAAATCCGACATAATGGCACCAGTATTGCCAATTCGATTTAAAATAATTTTATCAACGAACATGTAGGATACGATTGTAACAAAGAGACTGAATGAAATAATTTGAACAAACGTTGCAGGGAAAAATAAAGCAAGCCCAATGCTAAATGCGATAATGCACGATATAAACTTGATAAGCACTACTGTGAAATCATTCAAAATTTACACCTCCGATTTATACATAGTTTTTCAATAAATTCTGGAGTTCATACATTGTAACGGATTTATTTACATAAAACTTTTTCATGTTCGGAATTTAGTCTAAATATTATAAAAACAATGAAAAAATGTTATAGTAAAATGAGAGTGTATGACATTTTTAGGTAAGGGGGAATCCAAGATGTGGATTACTTCAGAAGTAGAAATTCCAGATGAGTTAATTGATCACCTTGAGCAAGGAAAGTTAGTGTTATTTGTTGGAGCGGGAGTTTCTATGAAAGGGAAATCAAACTTACCGAATTTTGATGATTTAGTTGATGAAATTGCAAAAACGTTATATGTCGAAAAACGTGAAATAACAGAGCCACATGATTATTATCTTGGCAAAATTGCGAAAACAAAAGATGTACATCAAGTCGCAAGAGATCTCGTTCATATAGAGAAATCAAAACCGAATCCATTGCATTATGCAATTCCAAGGTTATTTCCTTTAGATACAGATATCCGCATTGTAACAACAAATTTTGATCAACATTTTACAACTGCAATTAAAGAAATAAATAGAGATATCAATGTTTATTACGCTCCAGCTTTACCGACTGGGAGAGCTTTTAAAGGTCTTGCTTACATACATGGTAATGTAGAACAGGAGAAAGAGGCTTTAATTTTAACAGATGGTGATTTTGGAAGGGCTTACTTAACGGAAGGGTGGGCGAGAAGGTTTTTAGTTGATCTATTCTCAAATTACACCGTTTTATTCGTTGGATATAGTCATAATGACCCAGTAATGAAATATTTAGCAACTGGTTTACCGCCAAGTACAAGACGATTTGCTTTTGTCGCACAAGGAGAAAATACATACCACTGGGAACATTTAGGGATAAGACCAATTGTGTATCCGAATAAGGTGAATAATCATCAATCCCTTGTAAAAGCGGTAAAACGCTGGGCTGAATTAATGGGTGATAATTATATTACGAAAAGAATGCGTATTCGGGATATTGTAACGGTTCCCCCGTCAGTAGAACAGGAACAATTATCATACATAAAGCAATCAATTAAAAAAATTGAAACAGTACGTTACTTTGTGGAATTTGCTCATGATTATGAATGGGTCGAATGGTTAGAAGCAGAAGGTAAATTACAAAATTTGTTTATGCTTACGCCAAACTATAATGAAGTAGATGAATTACTTGCAGAATGGTTAGTGGAACAATTTCTTTTTAGTCATCAGAAAGAATTATTTCAATTAATTTATAAAAACTATTCTAAAATATCACCGTTATTATGGAGAACAATTTGTAACTACTTAAACGAAACGAAGAGTAAGATGGACCCGTTGTTGTTTGCAAGGTGGACACTCCTTTTATTAGAAACAGCTGAAAAAGATAGTAGCTCTATAGAAAAGATTTCTAAGTTACTGCAAAAATGTTCTTTTCCTGAGCATAAAGAAATTGCCTTATTGTTACTAACTTTTATTTTAGACGGAAAACTGAAGTTGAAACGTGTAAGGAAATGGGGAAATGATACGCAAGAATCAATAGAACTCGAGGAATCGAGTCGCTTACCAGTATCTACATTTTCTCATGTGGAGCAAATTTGGAACGAAAAGATGAGGCCATATATCGCTTATTATGCTGTTCCAATTATGATGATTGGATTAGAAAAATTGAGAATGTTGTCGTTAAGACAAACGGCACTGAAAAAAAGAAATAAGGAAAATGTAGAGAAAGAGTTTCATCAAAATGACCTTGCATTTTTAATACGAATTGTAAAAGAGTGTCTAACTTATTTATGCGAAAACAATGAGAAAAAAGCGGATTATTATATTACAGAAATGATAGAAGCAAATAGTGTACTTCAAAAGCGAATTGCAATTGATGCGATGAATAAAAATATTTTTGTTCGTGTAGATGACAAAATGAAATGGTTGTTACATGAAGGACTTCTTTTAGATTTCACTTATAAACACGAAGTTTTTCAACTTTTAAAAAGGCATTATGCACATTGTTTAGAAAAAACAAAAGAAGAAGTCACTCGAACTGTAATAAAGCATCTTACAGAAGAGAGGGTATTTGATGCATGTCTCGTATTAGACTTATTATTCAAGTGTGATTCGAATAGCCCATCTACGGCAAATGGGTATGAGTTAATGAAGCAAAAGCATCCTCATTTTCATTCTGAACGATACAGTGTACAAAAGAAAGAGGATACAGCAGAAAGCATTACTTGTAATGTAACTGCTGACGGATTATTGCAGCTGAAAGATGTTGAAATTATGAAGCAAGTTCAGCAATTTTCGCAAGATGGTGTTTTTGAACAACGCCATTTTTTAGAGATGTTATCAAAAGCATGTAAATTAAACACAGAGTGGAGTATTTCATTTGCATACCAATTAGTAGGAGTGCAAGAAATAAGTAATGAAGTATGGTTTGTTTGTATTAGAGAATGGCGAAATAATCGGGGATTGACGAATGAGCAAATCCAAAAAATTATTCCGCTATTGCAGAAATTTATTAGAAATACTGCTTTTCATTGGTTAATTAGTAGTTTTCTATATGAAATTAGTAATCGACTAGAAGAGTTAGAAGAGAATAGTATACGTGTTGTAAAACGATTTGCTTTTTCAGTGTTTCCTCAAGTTATGAAGAGTGATACAGACTTTAAGCTTGGGAAACAAGATTTTTATAATGAATCAATTCAGCATCCAGTTGGAAAAATGACGGCTGTATTATTAAAGTTGTTATCATATGATCATTTATACGATCGTAATGTATATGAATATTTATTTTTATTTGAAGAACAAGTAAGAGTTAATTCGGAACGAACAAACTTTATGTTTGCTCGTTTAATAGCAGATATTACATTCCTATATCATATTGAAAAACAATGGTGCCGAAAATATTTGTTACCATACTTAGATTTAAAAAAACAAAATGAGATTACGGAATATGCATGGGCCGGCTTATGTTACACGCAAATAAATCTACCTTTATTTACAGAAATGAAGCGATTTATTAAGTATGCGATAGAACATTTGGAAGTATTACATCCGCATACGAGAGAAGCTTTCTTGAAATGGCTTAGCTTTGTATTTATTAAATGTGTACTATATTGGGAGCAAAAAACAGATTGGTTATACCCGTTACTCATACTAGAAAATGAAGAAAATAAAATTAAGTTTATGCAGTTTTTATGCTATTACGTCAAAACATTAAGTGTAAAAGAACAACAAAAATTTTGGACAGCTTGGCTCAGTGTATTTTTGCGAGAACGACCAAAAATGGGTGAGATAACTGCAAGAGAATATGTAATGCTTTTACGTATTATTTTATACATGGATGAAATATTAGAAAAAGGATTATGTATTATGTCTCGTGCATTTTCAAGTGTACATGGTAAATGTGCAGGTGAGGAAATGAAGCAGTTATTGATTGAAATGCTTCATAAAAAAGAAAGTATGAAAGCGCATAAAGAAATATTTGCAAATGTGTTTTTTATTTTACTACAAACATGTCACGAAGCCATTTTATTTGAAAAAGAAATCATAAAAATAAAAGAATTATTAGTTCAGTATGAAGTAGAGGAATATGTTTTACATTTACTAGAAAATGAAATAATTCGCATAGGAATTGTAATGGGTGATTTACAAAAAGAATTATAGGACGAAAGTGGAATTTTAAAAAATATATAAAAAGTTGTTGACAGTGTTTTGAAAAGCGTTCTATAATACGAATCATACTTATTCAATTTCAAAAACATTTGAATAAACAAAGTGCAATGAAGAGATCACAGTAGTGGTTAGTCTTACTGTAACAGAGAGCTGGTGGTTGGTGTGAACCAGTACAGGGATAATCATGAATTACAGTCTTGGAGCATCTTTTTCGTAATAAAGATAGTTTGTCTTTATGAGGAAAAAGCGGTCAATTGATCGTTAACAGTGAAGAGAGGTAGACGGAAAGTTAGTCTACAACTAGGGTGGTACCGCGATAAATATCGTCCCTACTGATTTATTCAGTAGGGACTTTTTGTATTTTAGTGGTTCAACTTGAAAATTAAATAGTCATGCATTGAAAGGAAAAGCAGTAGTTGTTGTTTCCCTGTAACAGAGAGCTGGTGGTTGGTGCAAACCAGTACATAAACAAGAGCGAATTACAGTCCTGGAGCATCTTTTTCGTAGTAAAGATAGTATTGTCTTTATGAAGGGAAAGACGGTCAGATGATCGTTAACAATGAAGAGAGGTAGACGAAAGAAGTCTACAACTAGGGTGGTACCGCGATAAATATCGTCCCTACTGATTGGATCAGTAGGGCTTTTTTGTACAAAAAAGTGGGTTTTTAACTAGTAGTTCATGTCTTTGTAAGAATTATCAGTTTAAAATAAGAAGAGGTATCGATTCCACTATGAATTTGTATAATTAGTCAGTTCAGAAAATAGAGAATTTTTTATTCTCTTACTATACTTTTAAAACATTAGAGGAGGATTTCCAAATGGCAAATCATGAATTAGATCAATTACGTAAACAGGTAGATGAAATTAACTTACAACTATTACACCTTTTAAACAAACGTGGTGAAATTGTTCAAAAAATTGGAGAGCAAAAGCAAGTACAAGGTACGAAACGCTTTGATCCAGTACGTGAGCGTGAAGTACTTGATATGATTGCAGAGCATAACGAAGGACCATTCGAAACATCAACAGTTCAACATATTTTCAAAACGATTTTCAAAGCAAGCTTAGAGTTACAAGAAGATGATAACCGTAAAGCGTTACTAGTATCACGTAAAAAGAAACAAGAAAATACAATCGTTGATGTAAAAGGTGAATTGATTGGAAACGGAACACAAACGTTCATCATGGGACCTTGTGCAGTAGAAAGTTTAGAACAAGTTCGTCAAGTAGGGCAAGCGATGAAAGACCAAGGCTTAAAATTAATGCGCGGTGGTGCATTCAAACCGAGAACTTCTCCATATGATTTCCAAGGTTTGGGAGTAGAAGGACTTCAAATTTTACGTCAAGTAGCAGACGAGTTTGACTTAGCAATTATTAGTGAAATTTTAAATCCGAACGATGTTGAAATGGCATTAGACTACGTTGATGTAATTCAAGTTGGCGCACGTAACATGCAAAACTTCGATTTATTACGAGCTGTAGGTAAAGTTAACAAACCAGTATTATTAAAACGTGGATTAGCAGCAACAATTGATGAGTTCATTAACGCAGCGGAATACATCATTGCGCAAGGTAACGATCAAATTATTCTTTGTGAGCGCGGTATCCGCACATACGAAAGAGCAACACGTAACACATTAGACATTTCTGCAGTACCAATTTTAAAGAAAGAAACACATTTACCAGTTATCGTTGATGTAACACATTCAACTGGACGCAGAGATTTATTATTACCAACAGCGAAAGCGGCACTTGCAATTGGCGCAGATGCAGTAATGGCTGAAGTTCATCCAGATCCAGCAGTTGCATTATCAGATTCTGCACAACAAATGGACATTCCAGAATTCCATAGATTCATGGATGAGTTAAAAGGTTTCAAAAATAAATTATCTTAATTCCATATCATATATGCGTTGAAGAGGAAACAGTAGTGCTTATCTCACTGTTAAAGAGAGCTGATGGTCGGTGTGAATCAGTACAAAGGTAAGCATGAATTACAGCCTTGGAGCATCTTTCCCGACAACTTTTGGAGGGTAAGACGGTCAAACGATCGTTAAAGAAGAAGAGAGGTAGACGAAAGAAGTCTACAACTAGGGTGGTACCGCGATAAACATCGTCCCTACTGAGCGCTCAGTAGGGACTTTTTTGTACAAAAAAATAGTAAAGGAGCAAGAGAAATGAGATACATTACAGCTGGAGAATCACATGGACCGCAGTTAACAGTTATTTTAGAAGGTGTACCAGCAGGTTTGACACTTACGGCGGAACATATTAATAAAGAATTATTAAGAAGACAAAAAGGTCATGGACGCGGAAGACGTATGCAAATTGAAACAGATACAGTTGAAATTGTAAGTGGTGTTCGTCACGGGATGACACTTGGATCACCGATTACGTTAATTGTAAAAAATGATGATTTCAAACATTGGACGAAAGTAATGGGTGCAGAGCCAATTTCGGAAAAAGAAAGTAAAGACATGAAACGTACAATTACAAAACCACGTCCCGGACATGCAGATTTAAATGGAGCAATTAAATATGGTCATCGTGATATAAGAAACGTATTAGAGCGGTCATCTGCAAGAGAAACGACAGTTCGTGTAGCTGCTGGTGCAGTTGCAAAACAAATTTTAAGCGAATTAGGCGTGGAAATTGCAGGGCATGTTCTTGAAATTGGTGGAGTAAAAGCAAAACATATTTCAAACTTATCGATTGAAGAAATTCAAACAATTACTGAAAACTCACCAGTTCGATGTTTAGATAAAGAAGTAGAGCAAGAAATGATGAATGCGATTGACAACGCAAAAAGTAGTGGAGATTCAATCGGTGGTATTGTGGAAGTCATTGCAGAAGGTATGCCAATTGGAGTTGGTAGTTACGTTCATTACGATCGTAAATTAGATGCAAAACTTGCTGGTGCAATTATGAGTATAAATGCATTTAAAGGTGCTGAAATCGGCGTAGGTTTTGAAGCGGCACGACAACCAGGAAGCAAAGTGCATGATGAAATTCTGTGGGATGAAGAAAAAGGATACACGAGAAAAACGAATAATGCCGGTGGTTTAGAAGGCGGTATGACAACAGGTATGCCAATTATCGTAAGGGGCGTGATGAAGCCAATTCCTACTTTATACAAACCGTTAGCAAGCGTTGATATTGATACGAAAGAAGCATTCCAAGCGAGTATTGAAAGATCTGATAGTTGCGCAGTACCAGCGGCGGGTGTAGTAGCTGAATCTGTTGTGGCATGGGAACTTGCAGATGCACTAGTCGAACAATTCGGAAAAGATCGTATGGAATTATTAAAACAAAACATTATGCAACACAATAACTACGCAAAAGAATTTTAATAAAAAGGTGGGTTTAACTTGCAAGTAAAAGATCAACTATCATCATTACAACCATATAAACCAGGTAAATCACCAGAACAAATGAAAGAAGTGTACGGAGATCATTCGTTTGTGAAATTAGCATCGAATGAAAATCCATTTGGTTGTTCACCAAGAGTTTTAGAAGAGTTGCAAAACTCTTGGTTGGAACATGCTTTATATCCTGACGGAGGTGCTACAACGCTCCGTCAAACAATTGCAGATAAGTTGCATGTGCAAATGGAACAAGTACTTTGTGGTAGTGGTTTAGATGAAATCATTCAAATAATAAGCCGCGCCGTATTACGAGCGGGAGATAACATTGTAACAGCAGGTGCAACATTCCCGCAGTACCGTCATCATGCAGTTATAGAAGGTTGCGAAGTGAAGGAAGTTGCGTTAAATAACGGTGTATACGACTTAGAAGAAATTTCTTCAGTAGTAGATAACGATACAAAAATTGTATGGATTTGTAACCCGAACAATCCAACAGGCACATATGTGAATGACCGAAAATTGACTCAATTCATTGAAGGTATTAGTGAAAATACGTTAATTGTCATTGATGAAGCGTACTATGAATACGTAACAGCAAAAGATTTCCCAGAGACATTACCGCTTTTAGAAAAACATAAAAATATTCTTGTACTTAGAACATTTTCTAAAGCGTACGGATTAGCTTCTTTCCGCGTTGGATATGCGGTTGGACAGGAAGAGTTAATCGAAAAATTAAATGTCGTTCGTTTGCCATTTAACGTATCTTCATTAGCGCAAAAAGCAGCGACGATTGCTTTTGGTGATGACGAGTTTATTGAAGAAATAGTTCGTGTGAATACAGAAGGATTACAACAATACGAGAGCTTTTGTAGGGAAAATGATATTCCATTTTATCCATCGCAAACAAATTTCATCTTCTTGCCAGTTGAGAATGCTGGAGAGATTTATGAAGCTTGTGCACAAGCAGGATTTATTATTCGTCCGTTCCCGAATGGTATCCGTATTACAGTCGGAACAAGAGAGCAAAATGAAGGGGTGATTTCAGTGTTACAACAACACTTTGAAAATAAAAAAAGAAAGTCTCGAGATGAGGAAAATGCGTAAAAAGGTAGTATTAATTGGAACTGGTTTAATCGGAGGCTCTCTCGCATTAGCAATTAAGAAAGAGCACGATGTAACGATAACAGGTTATGATATATTTCAAGAACAAGTAGAGCGTGCAAAAGAATTACATGTAGTAGATGAAATAGCAGTTGATTTACAGCATGCATGTGAAGAGGCACATTTAATTGTTTTTGCTTCTCCAGTTGAAGAAACGAAGAAGCTATTACACAAACTTGCGTCATTCCGTTTACGAGAAGATGTTATAGTGACTGATGTTGGTAGTACAAAAGGCACGATTATGAATGAAGCAGAAACTTTATTTTCAAAGGAAGTATCTTTCATTGGTGGACATCCAATGGCAGGTTCTCATAAAACGGGAGTTGAAAGTGCAAAAGCGCATTTATTTGAAAATGCATTTTACATTTTAACACCGATGCATCATGTGCTAAATGAACATGTGGAAGAGTTAAAAGATTGGTTAAAAGGAACGGGATCACATTTCCTTGTTTTAAATACAGAAGAACATGATTATGTAACAGGGATCGTTAGTCATTTCCCGCACCTTATCGCAGCAGGTTTAGTGAAGCAAGTAGAGAAACATGCAGGAGATAATCCGCTCATTCATCAGCTAGCTGCTGGAGGGTTTAAAGACATTACACGTATCGCATCTAGTAGTCCGAAAATGTGGAGTGATATTGTAAAGCAAAATCGAGAGCATTTAATGGTATTATTAAAAGAGTGGATCTCTGAAATGGAAGATTTATATAAAACAGTTTCTACCGGAGATGCAGGCGAGATTCAAAACTATTTTGCAGATGCGAAAGAATACCGTGATTCTTTACCAGTAAGAAAGAGAGGGGCAATTCCTGCCTATCACGACTTATACGTCGATGTATTAGATAAGGTGGGGGCATTGGCTCATATTACGAGTATTTTAGCGCGCGAGGAAATTAGTATTACGAACTTGCAAATATTAGAAGCGCGTGAAGGACTGCTTGGGGTATTACGTATTAGCTTCCAAAGGGAAGAAGATCGTATGAAAGCAAAGCTAGCGCTTGGAGAAGAAGAATACCAAACTTATGAAACAATTTAAATGAGAAGGTGAAAAACGTGAAAGAAAGAACAATACAACCTGTTAATAACGGATTGAATGGCAATATTACAATCCCAGGTGATAAATCCATTTCACACCGTGCTGTTATGTTCGGTTCTATTGCAGAAGGGAAAACAACAATTAAAGGTTTCTTGCCCGGTGCAGACTGTTTAAGTACGATTTCATGTTTTAAAGAAATGGGAGTAGAAATTACGCAAAACGGTGATGAGGTTACTGTAGTTGGTAAAGGATTAGAAGGTTTACAAGAACCGAAAGCTGTATTAGATGTTGGTAATTCTGGTACAACAATCCGATTAATGTCAGGTATACTAGCTAACACACCATTTTTCTCTTGCGTACAAGGTGATGAATCTATCGCAAAAAGACCGATGAAGCGTGTAACAAACCCATTAAAGCAAATGGGCGCAAACATAGACGGCCGAGAAGAAGGAACATTTACACCGTTAACAATACGTGGTGGAGATTTAAAAGCAATTGAATATATTTCTCCTGTTGCAAGTGCACAAGTAAAGTCAGCTATTTTACTTGCAGGTCTTCGTGCAGAAGGTGTAACAGCTGTTACAGAACCACATATTTCCCGCGACCATACGGAAAGAATGCTTGAAGCATTTGGTGTTAAAGTAACTCGCGAAGGGAAAACAGTGAAGCTGTCAGGTGGACAAAAATTAACAGCAACAGACATTCAAGTGCCAGGTGACGTATCATCAGCAGCATTTTTCTTAGTAGCAGGTGCAATCATCCCAAATAGTAAACTAGTATTACAAAATGTAGGGATGAATCCAACCCGTACCGGTATTATTGATGTTTTAGAAAAAATGGGTGCTACGTTCACTGTAGAGCCAATTAACGAAGGGGCATCGGAACCAGCTGCAAATATTACAATCGAAACATCTTCATTAAAAGGAATTGAAATTGGCGGAGATATTATCCCTAGATTAATCGATGAGATTCCTGTAATCGCATTAGCGGCAACGCAAGCAGAAGGAATTACAGTAATTAAAGATGCACACGAATTAAAAGTAAAAGAAACAAACCGTATTGATACAGTCGTTGCTGAATTAACGAAACTAGGAGCTCGCATAGAAGCAACTGATGACGGTATGATCATTTACGGAAAATCAGCTCTAAAAGGCAATACAGTAAATAGTTATGGTGATCACCGTATCGGAATGATGCTTGCAATTGCTGGTTGCCTGGCAGAAGGAAAAACAATTATTGAAGATGCAGAAGCAGTAGGTGTATCATATCCTACATTCTTTGACGAACTTCAAAAATTAGCTAAATAAAAAGGATGGAAAGCAGATACGTGATGTATCTGCTTTTTTTGTTAAAACGTCCTTGTAGTTTCACTTACCGAACTATAATAGTAAGAATTATGATACAATTCAAACAGGGAATGGAGGAGAATTATATGAATGTCATACAATTAAAAGAAGATAAGTTCAGAGAAGCATTACGTTTATCAGAATACGCTTTTCAATATAAAGTAGATGAGGAACGATTACAGCAGCAACTTACAAAGATGAAGGAAAGTCATGAAGTATACGGTATTATGGAAGGTGAGGACTTAGCTGCAAAACTACACCTCATCCCGTTTCATATTTACATAGGTAAAGAAAAATTTAAAATGGGTGGCGTTGCAGGAGTAGCGACGTATCCAGAGTACAGAAGAAGTGGGTATGTAAAAGAGCTACTTCAACATTCACTTCAAACAATGAAAAAAGATGGCTTTACAGTCTCTATGTTACACCCATTTGCTGTTACATTTTACCGTAAATACGGCTGGGAACTTTGTGCGAATCTTCTCGTATGTCATTTGACAAAGAGTGATTTAGTTATGAAAAAACAAGTGAATGGTACTGTGAAACGTTTCAATAAAGAAAATCACCCAGAAGAGGTCGAGAAGCTTTATGAAACATTTGCAGAACATTTTTCTGGTATGCTAGTTCGCAATGAAAAATGGTGGTTACAAGCTGTTTATGAGGATTTAACATTAGCAATTTATTACGATGAAAATAAAAGTGCAGCCGGCTATATGTTATATAAAATAGAAAACTATAAAATGACAGTAGATGAATTTGTTCCACTGCATAATGAAGCACGAAATGGTCTATGGAATTTTATTTGCCAGCATGATTCTATGATTAAAGAGCTTGAAATGACAGTAAGTGAAAACGAACAGTTGTTATATACATTGCAAGAACCACGTGTGAAAACAGAAATAAAACCATATTTTATGGGAAGAATTGTAGATGTAGAGCAGTTCTTAAAACAGTATGAGTTAAACTGGAACAATGTACAACAAGAAGTCATTTTACATATTACAGATTCATTTGCACCGTGGAATAATGTATCGGTGAGACTTGCAAATTATGAAATAGCAATTATAGAAGAACCAATGGATAAAGGGATCAAGCTAGATATAAATGCACTATCTACAATACTGCTTGGATACAAACGCCCATTAGAACTAAATGAATTAGAATTAATTAGCGGAAGCGAAGAGGAAATACGGGCATTTGAGAATGTAGTACCAGTGCGCAAGCCGTTTATTTATGATTTCTTTTAATTTGCATATAAGATGGAGTTGTTTCGAACAAAATTTTGGGATAGCTCCATCTCATTGTATTAATTTTTGTCGGTAAGTTGATATATCCTGAAAATCGCTGATATAATTTTATTCACATACAAGAGAATAGAATCGCAACTATACGTTGTCACGCACTTGACTTTTATTCCCTGTAATTTATAATTAAAAACGGAATGAATTTTCATTCCTGAAAATAGAGGTGGAAAAAATGGCTAAAAACAAACAAGAGGATATTTTTGATGCTGCGATGCAACTTTTTGCAGAGCGTGGTTACGATGGTACGACAATTCCAATGATCGCTGAAAAAGCAAATGTCGGTGCGGGTACTATTTATCGCTATTTTGAAAATAAAGAGGCGCTTGTTAACTCATTATTTTCAAAAAGTATGTTACAGCTTTCTGAAATGATAAAAACGGATTTTCCTGTTGAAGCAAATATTCGTGAACAGTTTAGTCATACGTATAACCGTTTATTTGAATTTGCGAGAAACAATGTGGATGCTTTTTTATTTACAAATTCTCACTGTGATAGTTATTTTCTTGATGAGCAGAGTAAGAAAATATTTGACGATTTTATAGGCTTCTTTATGAATATTATTGAAGATGGAATCGCAAAAGGTTTGCTTCGTCCATTGCCTCCAGTTGCTTTAATTATTATTGTATATCAACCGTTAGAAAAATTAACGAAAGTAATTGCAACAGGGCAATTAGAATACTCGAAAGAGTTAGTAAAAGAATTGGAAGAAAGCTCTTGGAACGCTATTAGAATCATTTGATTCTATAGCTTTATAAGGACAGGAATGAATATTCATTCCTAAATAGAATTAAAAAATGAGAGTAGGAGAGGGTATTTGTGCAACTAAAGGAATGAATATTCATTCCGGAAAGACTAGTTTAATAGAGTTTACAAAATAATGTAATAGAATAATAGGAATGAATATTCATTCCGTAACTAACGTAAATTTTAATCGCGGGAGATGATGCAAATGAGCAAGCTGAAAAATTGGAGAAGTTTATCTTTTCTATTATGGATAGTTATTACCATTACAATGATCGTAACGATG